>CAIRMY010000198.1 GCA_903879775.1 uncultured Bacteroidota bacterium | reverse complement strand
ATTGAAGGCTGAAGGTGAGGAGGGTGACTTTGTTGTGAAGTTGAAGTTCACGCGCCAATCGTTCGTTATAGGTTGCCAAGCCACCACGCAATGGATGTGCCGGCCCTACAATCACAATGTGCTTGTCTTTCCACATTAATTTACGGTTTCTTTGACGTCGTAACGGTTTCTTTCTGGGTTAGAACGACTAACGAGTTCGCCCAAAAAGCCAGCGAGGAAAAGTTGAGTTCCAATCACCATTGCAAGTAAGCCAAAATAGAAGAGAGGAGAACTTGTAACCAAAGGAGAGCGAGTGTGCCAAAAGTATACATGCAACATTTTGTCGCAAACAATCCAAGCCGCCATTAAAAATCCTAAAAAGAAACTTAAAACGCCAAGCAATCCGAAGAAATGCATTGGGCGTTTGCCGAATTTCGACATGAAATAGAGGCTTAATAAATCGAGGAAACCGTTGATAAAACGATCCATTCCAAATTTGCTTTTGCCATATTTGCGCGATTGGTGTTGAACCACTTTTTCGCCAATTTTAGGAAATCCACCCCATTTTGCAATCACAGGGATATAGCGGTGCATTTCGCCATAGACTTCAATATTTTTAACAACTTCTTTTTTGTACGCTTTGAGACCACAATTGAAATCGTTGAGTTCAATGTCGCTCATTTTTCGCGTCGCCCAGTTGAATAATTTGGTGGGTAACGTTTTGGAAATCGGGTCGTAACGTTTTTGTTTCCAACCGCTTACAACATGGTATCCATCGTTGATGATCATGTCTCTAAGCGCTGGAATTTCATCTGGACTGTCTTGAAGGTCGGCGTCCATTGTAATAACAACCTCCCCTTGAGCGGCTTCAAAGCCAATATTTAGGGCTCCACTTTTGCCATAATTGCGGCGCATGCGGATGCCTTTGATGTTGGTGTTTTTTTCGCCCAATTGTTGAATGACATCCCAAGAATTATCAGTGCTGCCATCGTCTAGTAAAAGTATTTCGTAACTGAGTTTTTCGGCGGTGCAAACGCGCACAATCCAATCGCAAAGTTCTGGTAGCGATTCGGCTTCATTTAATAGCGGTATGACCAAAGAAACGTCAATCATGATTGAATATATTAGAATGCAAATGTAAATGTCAAAGATTGAGAAATTACAATTTACAGATAAAATTTCGAAAATCCAATAATTTCACGCACTTCTGAGAGTGTTTTTTGAGCATTTTTTCGCGCTTTTTCGGCACCAAATTGTGCAATTTCAGTGAGTTTTTTATCGTTCGCCAACATCGCTTCAATATTATCCCTCAAAGGAGCAACAAATGTTTCCATATCTGCCGCCAATTGTTTTTTAAGGTCACCGTAACGAATGCTGCCATTTTTGTGTTCTGTATCAAAAAATGAAATGGTATTTTGGTTGCAAACCAATCCCATCAAATCAAAAAGGTTCTGAACAGCCTGACTTTTAGGGGCTCCAGCTTCGGCCGGTCCACTATCGCTCACAGCGCGCATAATTTTTTTATTGAGAGACGCAGCAGGCTCGTCTAAATAAATTGAATCTGATTCCCCTGCACTTTTGCTCATTTTGCCACCGCCGGTAAGTCCTGGAACTTTTACCAACTGAGTGTCAAATGTAAACGCTTGTGGTTCAGGGAAATAATCAATATTGTACAAACGATTGAATCTGTTTGCAAACGTTCTGGTCATTTCCAAATGCTGTTCTTGGTCTTTTCCAACAGGGACTTTTATGCCTCTATGAAGTAAAATGTCGGCTGCCATAAGCACCGGGTAGGTGAGTAATCCGGCATTGATGTTATTTGGCTGTGTTCTTGCTTTTTCTTTGAAAGAAGTAACCCTTTCGAGTTCTCCCATGTAGGCATTCATGTTTAAGAATAAATACAATTCAGCCGTTTCTGGAACATCACTTTGAAGGTAAACCGTGCATTTTTCAGGGTCTAAACCAAGTGCAATGTATTCTGCCAAAACACGTTTCACACTGCCTTTAAGGTCGGCAGGATTTGGGTGAGTGGTTAGAGAATGGTAATCGGCAATGAAAAAATAACATTCAAACTGTTCTTGAAGTTTGAGGAAATTTTTAAACGCACCAAAATAATTGCCTAAATGCAATTTACCCGTTGGGCGTATGCCACTCACTACCGTTTCTTTCATTGTTGCGAAAATACAACGCTTTTCCCAAAAAAACCGAAATATCGACGCAGTTCTCTGTATTTTTGCAAAATGTCTGTGCGATTGCAGTTGAAATTTACACCCAAAGAAGCTTCCGATGAAGCATTTTTAGAACGTCAATTTTTGAAGCACGCGGGCTATCCATCTGGCACTGTTGTTTGGATGAAAAAATCGCTCGATTCAAGGGGTCGAAACCCTCTATTTCTGATTTCTGCCGATGTTTATTCCGCAGCCGAAGTCCCTCAAAAACAAGAAGGTTTTAAACTGCAAAATGTGTCACAAAAACCTGAAGTTCATATCATTGGTGCGGGTCCTGCTGGTTTATATGCTGCCTTGCAAGCCATAGAATTGGGTTTTAAGCCTGTGATTATTGAAAGAGGGAAGGGTGTAAAAGAGCGCCGCAGAGATTTGGCTGTTTTAAATAAGGAAAAAACAGTGAATCCCGATTCCAATTATTGCTTTGGAGAGGGTGGTGCCGGCACGTATTCCGACGGAAAACTCTATACCAGAAGCAATAAAAGAGGCCCTGTTCAGAAGGTTCTTCAAAGTTTGGTTGACTTTGGAGCAAAAGAATCGATTTTGTATGAAGCACATCCTCATATTGGGACGAATAAATTGCCAGGACTTGTGGAAGCCATTCGCAATCAAATCATTGAGTGTGGTGGTGAAGTGCATTTTGATACAAAATTGGTGGATTTTGAAGTTTCGGACCATAGAATTATACGTTTAATATTTGCCGATGGTGCAATTGTTCCTGTAGATTACGTGATTTTGGCAACAGGACATTCTGCTCGTGATATTTTTGAACTTTTAGATCGTAAAAAAGTGGTCATAGAGTCTAAGCCATTTGCCTTGGGTGTGCGCATGGAGCATCCCCAAAGTGTGATCGATCAAATTCAATACAAGTGTGAAATTCGCGACGAACATTTGCCGCCAAGTTCATATTCTTTGGTTGAGCAAATCAATGGGAGAGGGGTGTTTTCGTTTTGCATGTGTCCGGGTGGCATCATTGCGCCTGCGGCTACATCTCCTGGAGAAGTGGTTGTGAACGGATGGAGTCCGAGCAAGCGAAATGGTCAGTTTGCAAACAGTGGTTTTGTGGTTTCTGTAGACGATCAAGATTTTAAGCCATTTGAAAAATACGGCGACCTGCGTGCCATGAATTTTCAGAAATTTTGGGAACAAACGTGTTTTGAGCGCACTGGGAGTATCTCTGCGCCTGCTCAAAGAATCGATGATTTTATTGGGGGACGGGTGAGTGGTAGCTTGCCTGAATGTAGTTACATACCAGGGTTGGTCTCCACTTCTTTGTACGATGTGATGCCAAAGGCTGTGAGCAATAGAATCAAGGAGGCATTGGTTGTTTTAGGACGCAAAATGCCTGGGTTGAGGAGCAATGAAGGTATTTTGGTTGGGGTTGAAAGCAGAACAAGTAGCCCTGTTAGAATTCCGCGTGATTCCGAGTCGTTAAATCACCCACAAATAATGAATTTGTTTCCATGTGCTGAGGGAGCGGGATATGCGGGTGGAATTATGAGTGCTGCGTTGGATGGAATTCGGGTTTTAGAAAGTATCCATCAATCGACATTGATTTGACGTATTATTCTGATAGTATTCTATCACAATGATTGCAGTTATTCGCCATTCGGTTCGAATTGGTTTAATTAGTCTTTTAGGCTTTATGATTGTTTATTTTCATTCGGCGAATTTTAATATTCGCTTTGCTATATTTAGTTTTAGTTTGTGATT
>CAIRMY010000197.1 GCA_903879775.1 uncultured Bacteroidota bacterium | reverse complement strand
GGCAAATACATTGAAAAATACAATGCCTCATTTGTAGGATATTTTCCAACTGAAAATCCTCAATACACAATCATTGTTGTCATAAGCCGACCTAACAAAAAAGAATATTACGCTGCAAAAGTTGCGGTACCTGTATTCATTGAAATTGCAAATAAAATATACAGTTCACACATTCAAATTCAACCAACTTTGGTTACATCTCGCATTACTGAGGCCCCTTATGTATTGAACGGAAACCAACAATCATTAAAATCAATCTTAAACGATTTAAACATCAGTTCTCAATCTACCCAACCTACAGCAGCCTATGTTGAGGCTCAATCTAAGGGCTATGCTGTCAATCTTAAACCTTTAAACATTCAGGCAAATGTGGCCCCGAATTTCAAAGGAATGGGTTTGCGTGATGCATTGCAAGTTGCGAAAATCATTCCAGTTAAAATCACTTTTGAGGGATATGGTCGCGTAGTGAGTCAAAGCATCATTGCTGGAACAAATGTGAGTCCCTCAAATACAATTCACCTAAAATTAAGTCCTGCAAAATGAAATCGTTAGAAACACTCATTCAAAATCTTAAGGATTTCCAAATCAACGGAAACGAGAAAGAGATGGTTGCAGGTTTAACCATCGATAGTCGGAATGCAGCTCCAAACTTTTTGTATGCTGCAATGAAAGGGACACAGGTTGATGGACATGATTTCATTGAAAAAGCCATTGAACTCGGTGCCACAGTGATTCTTCATGAAACCGAAGTTGCAAATGTGGAGGGGATTTCGTATATTAAAGTTTCGGATATGACCGAAGCTTTGGGTGAAATTGCTCTTCAATTTTACGATGAAGCCGCCGACCAACTTGTTATTGTTGGAACCACAGGCACAAATGGGAAAACCACTGTTTCTACTTTATTGTTTGAATTGTTTACAAAACTTGGCTATGTATGTGGTCTTGTTTCAACGGTTGAGAATAGAATTGGAAACAAAATCATTCCAAGCACGCACACAACACCAAATGTAATTGCCCTTCATGCACTTTTCGCTCAAATGGTGGAAGAAGGTTGCACCCATTGCTTTATGGAAGTGAGCTCTCACGCCATTGATCAAAATAGAATTGCAGGAATCAAATTCGCGGGTGGCATTTTCACAAACATTACACACGACCATTTAGATTACCATAAAACATTCGAAAATTACATCAAAGCCAAAAAACGGTTTTTCGACCAATTGCCCGCAGAGTCGTTTGCAATTACAAATAAAGATGATAAAAACGGCATGGTCATGTTGCAAAACTGCAAAGCAACCAAATATTCTTATGGACTTAGGGGCACTGCCGATTTTAAGGTTCGTGTTTTAGAAAGTGATTTCAATGGCATGCTTTTGCAAATCAATGGCAAAGACATTTGGACAAGCTTGGTTGGTGATTTCAATGCATACAACTTCTTGGCAGTTTACGGTGCTGCATTCTTAATTACTGAAGGTATCGAAGAAATCGAGGTCCCTTTAAGTGCTTTAGGAAGAGTGAATGGTCGTTTCGAGGCCATTGCGGGCACGGATAATAAAACCGCAATCATCGATTATGCTCACACTCCAGATGCTTTAGAGAATGTAATTAAAACCATCAACAACATTCGTCAAAACGGAGTGAAACTTATCACAGTTGTTGGCTGTGGTGGAAACAGAGATGCTGAAAAGCGCCCTGAAATGGGAGGAATTGCTGCTCGATTGAGCGACAAAGCAATCTTCACTAGCGACAACCCAAGAAATGAAGACCCGAATACCATTATCAATCAAATGGAAGCAGGTGTTGAAGTCCATTTATTAAAGAAAATCCTAAAAATTACAGATAGAAAAGAGGCTTTAAAAACAGCAATTCTCCTTTCTGATCCGGGCGATGTAATTCTTGTGGCTGGCAAAGGCCACGAAACATACCAAGAAATTCAAGGAATTAAACATCCTTTCGACGATAAAAAAATCATGGCTGAACTATTTAATCAATTAAAATAATGCTATACTATTTATTCAAATATTTAGATAAATCTGGATTTGCAGGTGCTGGTGTATTTAACTATATCACATTCAGAGCATCTTTAGCTGGAATTTTAGGATTACTCATTGCGCTTATTGCAGGGAAAAGTATCATTAAATGGCTACAAAAACAGCAAATTGGAGAAACCATTAGAGAGCTCGGCTTAGAAGGTCAAATGCAGAAAAAAGGAACCCCTACAATGGGTGGCATTATCATCATTTTGGCAATTATTATACCTACCCTTTTATTGGCACGTTTAGACAATATTTATGTGATATTGATGCTCATTAGCACCATTTGGATGGGTGTTATAGGTGGAATTGATGATTACATCAAGGTTTTCAAAAAAGACAAAGAAGGAATGAAAGCCACCACCAAACTCATTGGCCAATTGATGTTAGGTGTGATTATAGCGATAACAATTGACTACACGCATAAATTAAACCATATACCTTTAGAAACAAACTTGCCTATTTCAAAGCTTCGATTGAGCTATACCGATATTTTACCAGGAGAAGGCAACGCTTGGCTTATCTACATTCCAATTATCATTTTCATTTGTATGGCTGTAACAAACGCTGTGAATTTAACTGATGGAATCGATGGATTGGCAGCTGGAACGACAGCAATCGTTGGAACGGGACTTGGAATCCTGGCTTATGCAACTGGTAACATTAAATTTTCACAATACCTCAATATTATATATGTCCCTCAAAGTGGTGAGGTTGTAATCTTCTTAGCGGCAATTATTGGTGCTTGTTTGGGATTTCTTTGGTACAATGGATACCCTGCACAAGTTTTCATGGGAGATACTGGCAGCATGGCTTTAGGTGGCGCAATTGCAGCTGTTTCAATTATCATTAAAATGGAATTACTGCTCCCTATTTTATGCGGAATCTTCTTTGCAGAAAGCATTTCCGTAATTATGCAAGTATCGTATTTCAAATACACAAAGAAGAAATATGGTGAGGGACGCAGAATTTTCTTGATGTCGCCCTTGCATCATCACTTCCAAAAGAAACAAATTCCTGAGAGCAAAATCACATTGAGATTTTGGTTGATCACCGTCATTCTGGTATTGGCAACATTCGCATTAATCAAATTACGTTGAAAAAGAAACTCATCATATTGGGCGCTGGAGAAAGCGGAACAGGTGCAGCCATTCTTGGGGTTACTCAAGGCTGGAATGTATTTGTATCCGACAAAGGCACTATTGATGAGAAATACAAAGTAGAATTAAATCAATATCAAATTGAATGGGAAGAAGGTTCTCATACAATTGATAGAATTATGGATGCCGATTTGGTTATTAAGAGCCCAGGCATTCCAGATAAAATAGCTTTGATACAGGACTTAAAGGGTAAAAACATCCAAATTGTATCAGAAATAGAATTCGCAGGATGGTATACCAATGCCACTATGATCGGTATTTCTGGTACAAATGGAAAAACAACCACTACCCTTTTAACCTATCAAATTTTAAAAGACGCTGGATTGAACGTTGGTTTAGCAGGTAACATCGGACATTCATTGGCACGTCAAGTTGCAACTGAATCGTTCGATATCTATGTTTTAGAATTGAGCAGTTTCCAACTTGATGGAAATGAAAAATTCAAACTTCACATTGCATGTTTAACCAACATCACTCCAGATCACTTAGATCGCTACGATTACAAAATCGAAAATTACATCAACAGCAAAATGCGATTGGCAATCAATCAAACCGATGCCGATTATTTCATCTATTGCGCTGATGACGCTCTCAGTCTTGAGGGACTTAAAAACACAAAAATTAAAGCAAAGTTGGTTCCATTCAGCCTGAACCATACCGAAAGTTTCGGAGCATATGCTGAGCAAAATTTAATCACAATTAACCTAAAAAACAACCACACACTGAATATGCAAGATTTTAACTTAAGAGGTCGTCACAACACCTACAACACGATGGCAGCAGCCGTAATTTCTAATATTTTAGACGTTAGAAAAGAGAGTATTAGAGAAAGTTTATCAAACTTTCAAAATGTTGAACACCGTCTAGAAACGGTTGTAAAAACCAACGGAATTGAATACATCAACGATAGTAAGGCAACGAATGTAAACTCTACATGGTACGCATTAGAAAGTATGGATAGACCCGTAATTTGGATTGCTGGTGGTGTAGATAAAGGAAACGACTATACAGATTTAAAACCATTGGTAAAAGACAAAGTGAAAATGATCATTTGCATGGGTATCGATAACCTTAAAATTCACCAAGCTTTCCAAAGTGATGTTGATATGATCATCAATACCTTAAGCCCTAAAGAAGCCGTTCACGTTGCATCAAGAATGGCAGCAAACGGAGATGTTGTATTGCTTTCTCCAGCTTGTGCAAGTTTCGACTTATTTGAAAACTACGAAGATCGTGGCCGTCAATTCAAAGCAGCTGTTAGAAATCTCTAATTCAAACGAATGAGCCAACTAAATCATATATTTAAGGGCGACCGAACTATATGGGTCATTGTCATTATACTTTCCTTTTTGGGTGTTCTTGCCGTGTACAGTTCTACTGGCACATTGGCATTTACCAAACAAAAAGGGAATACAGAATTTTATTTTTTAAGACATCTTGGATATTTAGTTGTTGGCTGGGGAGTGCTGTTTTTAACGCATAAAATCCCTTTTAAATTCTATTCGAGAATTGCCCAAATAGGATTTTGGCTTTCGCTCGGATTGTTATATCTAACCTTGGCCATTGGTTCGAACATCAATAACGCAACAAGGGTTATATCAATTGGCGGATTAACATTTCAGCCTTCCGATATGGCAAAATTGTTTTTAGTCTTATACATCGCAAGATTTTTAAGTAAACGACAAGATGAAGTGGGTAAATTTAGTGTGTTTGGTAAAGTGATGCTCGCCATTATGGCCATCATTATCCCCATCATTCCAGAAAACTTAAGTACTGCATTGGTTGTTATGACTACAAGCACATTGTTGCTTTATATTGGTAGAATCAAATTCTCATTTATTTTAATGCTCATTGGCGGAGCTTTACTGACATTGGGCTTATTCATTGCATTTATATTTACTGTTGACGTTTCCAAATTTGAAGAAACACGATTGCCAACTTGGAAAAAAAGAATTGAAACCTATATGGGTAACGATGAAGATGGCAATAGTGGCTATCAACAAATGCAATCTAAAATTGCTGTTGCCACCGGGGGGATATTTGGCAAAGGTCCAGGAAATTCAACACAAAGAAATTTCCTACCTCACCCATATTCCGATTTCATTTTTGCCATCATTGTTGAAGAATATGGAATTGTGGGTGGATTAATCGTCATAGGTTGCTTTATCATGCTCATTTTTAGGTGCCTCAAAATGGTCGTCGAAAGCCAACGATCCTTTGGTGCACTTGCCGTTCTCGGAATTGCATTTAGCACCTCATTTCAAGCCTTTGTGCACATGGGTGTATCGGTTGGAAAATTACCTGTAACAGGATTAACACTGCCATTGGTCAGTATGGGTGGTACCAGTTTGGTACTAAACAGCCTTGCCTTTGGTGTTATTTTAGGCATTAGCCGACATATTCAGGAAGAGAAAGAATTACAGTCACAAACGGCTACTGTCCCTCAAAATGAAGAAAATTAAAATGGAACAGTTCAAATTTATTTTTTCAGGTGGAGGTACAGGGGGACATATTTTCCCGGCAATTGCCATCGCAAATGCACTTAAAGAAAAGCACCCAAATGCTGAATTTTTATTTGTAGGCGCACTTGGAAAAATGGAGATGGAAAAAGTTCCATTGGAAGGATATCGCATTATTGGATTGCCAATTGCGGGCCTCATACGCAGTTTTTCACCGCGAAACATTATCGTTTTATATAAGTCTTTGAAAAGCTACTTTATTTCAAGAAAAATCATAAAAGACTTCAAACCCAATGCCGTAATTGGAACAGGTGGTTTTGCAAGTTTGCCCATTTGCTATGCCGCCGGGAAAATGAATATTCCAGTTTTTGTTTGGGAAGGAAATGGTTACGCCGGTCTTACAAATAAAATCATGAGCAAAACGGCAAAAAAGATTTTCTGTGGTTTTGGCGAAATGGATGAATATTTCAAATACCACAATTGGATTCACAGTGGAAATCCAATTCGCAAAGAAATTACAGTTAAAATCGACAAAAAAACAGCCTGTGACTTTTTTGGGTTTGACCCTTTAAAACCAATTCTTTTTGTAACGGGAGGAAGTTTAGGCGCGAAGATTTTGAATGAAAGCATTGAAGCTGGCATTCAAGAATTAGAAAAAAACAACATTCAGGTTATTTGGCAAACCGGCAATTTCTATAAAATACCTGAAAACCTTGGAAAGAATATTTGGGCAAATCCATTCCTAAGAGATATGAATCTTGCATATTCGTGTGCAGATGTTGTGGTTTCTAGATCGGGTGCTTTGAGTTGTTCTGAAATTGCTGCTGTGGGTGTTCCGGCCATCTTGGTGCCATCGGCAAATGTGACCGATGATCACCAAACTAAAAATGCACTCCATGTTTCCAAAAACGGTGGGGCATTATTGCTGAAAGATAAAGATGCAAAAACACAACTCATTCAAATGGCTATTGAATTATTGAAAAATACAGAAAAACAACAACAAATGAAAAAAGCCCTTGCAGATACCGCTAAGCCAAATGCAACAATAACCATCGTAGAAGAAATTGAAAAATTCTTATGAGTAAAAATATTTCATCATATAAATATGCTTATTTCCTTGGTATTGGTGGCATTGGAATGAGTTCTATATGTAGGTATTTGATGTCAATCAACATCCAAATTTATGGATATGATAAAACAGAAACGAGCCTCACACAATCACTTGTAAAAGAAGGTGCACATATTTCTTATGTCGACGAAATTTCTTCGTTTCCAGATTTAATTATTGACAATATTTCCAACACTTTATTTGTTCTCACTCCAGCGATTCCTTCAAAACATAGTCATTTAGTTTTTCTTAAAAATCAAGGAATTCCTATTTTTAAAAGATCAGAAGTACTGGGAATGATTTCGAATCCATTATTCAATATTTCCGTAGCTGGAACCCATGGGAAAACCACAACTTCTACCCTAATTGCCCATATTTTAGAAACATCTGGTATCAATTACACTGCTTTTTTAGGTGGAATTTCTGCAAATTACAATACAAACTATTTGAGAAAAACGGATGGCAAAAACATCACCGAAAAACCAATTGTAGTTCTAGAGGCAGATGAATTTGACAGGAGCTTTCACCAATTAAGACCAGATATTGCCATTATTACTGCAATTGATGCCGATCATTTAGACATTTACGACAATCATAGGGCCTTTGAAGATGCATTCAACCATTTTGCTTCGTTGATACGAGAAGGACAAAATTCGACCATCCCTAAAAGTGGCCAGTTGATTATTCAAGAAAAATTGACCCTTGAATTGACCCACAAAATCACCGTGAACACTTATGGTGTATCCCCAAATTCAGAGTATTCTTACCAAAATGTAACCATAGAAAATGGAAGATTTCATTTTGATTTTTATGAGGGACAAAAATTGGTTGGAAATTTCATATGTGGATTGCCAGGTTTTCATAACGTTTCAAATGCCACGGCAGCGTTGGCGGTATGCTATGGAATGCTCGGATTGGATACAGCCACATTAAAAACAGGCATTGAAACCTATAAAGGTGCCAAAAGGAGGTTTGAATATATTGTAAACCAACAAGATTTTGTTGTCATCGATGATTATGCCCATCATCCGGAGGAACTAAATGCCATCATTGGTTCGGTGAAGTCACTTTATCCGAATAAGAAAATCACTGGAATCTTCCAACCGCATTTATTTACACGCACCAGAGATTTCGCAGCTGGATTTGCTGAAAGCTTATCGGCGCTAGATACACTTTGGCTGATGGAAATCTATCCGGCCCGCGAAGAGCCAATTGAAGGAATTAACTCGGCATGGTTGTTAAATCAAGTTGTCAATAAACATAAGTCTATTCTTTCACCCGATGCGATTTTAAAACAGCTTGAAGTTGAAAAACCGGAGGTTTTACTCATATTGGGTGCTGGTGATATTGATAGAATTGTAGAACCTATAAGAACACTCTATGAAAAACATTAAAATGGCCCTCAACAAACGCCAATGGATGGTTTCATTGTCGTTATTACTCTTAATATTGTTGGTTTTCTTATGGAGTAAATTAAATTTCACAGGCAAAAACAGGATGATATCTGAAATCAATGTTCAAATAGAAGCAGATACCAATTGCCGATTTTTAAATCCGCAAGAAGTCACAAAAACAATCGAAACTAAATTTGGAAGTCCTATAGGCAAATCTGCTGCTGAAATATCCCTCACAAAAATGGAACAAGTATTAAGTGCAATCCCTTACATTGAAAAAGTAACCGCTTATGTTGGATTTGACGGTGTGCTGAAGCTCAAAATCAGAGAGCGAAAACCAATGATTCAAATTGTGAACGATATAGGGCAGGAATTTTATTTAGATAGTTTCGGAATACAAATTCCTAGGAAGGAAAACTGTCAACCGAATATATTAATCGCGAGTGGTAAAATTAACATTGCATCTAAACCAGGAACGGTTTCAAATCTGCCCATTGCCACCGAATTATTGAATTTAGGTAAATTTATGTATTACAATCAATACTGGGATGCACAATTTGAACAATGTTATGTAGATAACTATAATCAACTTTTATTGATTCCTCGCGTAGGAAGCCATAGCATTGTTATAGACAACACTCAAAACATGTCACAAAAGTTCGAAAACCTCAGTCTTTTCTATAGAAAAGGGCTCCAAACTGTGGGATGGAATAAGTATGTACAAATAGACCTTTCGATACCTAACCAAGTGATCGGAAGACTAAGTGACGTCGAAACTGAACACAAAGAAACTAAAACTGTCCAAAAACCAACACACTAGAATAATTCATTAACATTATGTCAGAAAACAACAAATTTATCGTAGGGTTAGACATCGGAACAACCAAAATTTGCGCAATCGTAGGTCAATTGGCTGAAAACGGTAAAATCAATATATTAGGAATGGGAAAGGCATCAAGCCAAGGAGGCGTATCTCGTGGCATGGTTGCAAATGTAAGTAAAGCTGTGACTGCAATTCAAGAGGCAGTCATTGAAGCAGAACGTCAAAGTCAGGTGAAAATAAACACAGTGTATGTTGGTATCGCTGGTCACCACATTAAGAGTTTGCAGCACCGTGGAACATTATCGAGAAAACATGGAGATGATGAAATTGAACAAACAGAATTAGATAAATTAGAAAATGAAATGCAAAACTTGGCATTAACACCAGGTTTAGAAATATTACACGTTTTACCGCAAGATTACAAAATTGACGGTGAAGATGGCATCCGCGACCCTGTTGGTAGAATTGGTGTAAGGGTTGAATGCAATTATCATATTATTACAGGCGAAACAGCAGCAGCAAAAACAATTTTCAAAGCAGTCACCAAAGCTGGTCTTCAGGTTGCAGATTTGATGGTTGAACCAGTTGCATCGGCAAGGGCCGTATTGTCAACACCTGAACTCGAAGCTGGTGTAGCCTTAGTTGATATCGGTGGCGGCACAACAGATATATGTATTTTTGAAAATGGCTATATTAGCCACACTGCCATTATTCCGATTGGTGGAGATAGAATTACACGTGATTTACAAGAGGCATGGGGAATTTTGAAAGAGCAAGCCGAAGATGTTAAAGTAAAATACGGCAGTTGTTACCCAACGGAGTCAATGAAAAATGAAGTGGTTGTAATTCCTGGTTTGCCAGGCCGTCAACCAAAAGAAATTTCAGTTTTTGCAATTTCTCAGGTGATTCGTGCAAGGATGGAAGACATCATTCAAAAAGTAGATTTCGAAATTCAACTTTCCGGAATTGCGCATAAACTATCGGGTGGCATTGTACTCACAGGTGGAGGTTCTTCGATGAAAGATGTTAGCCAGTTGTTTAGCTACAACATGGGTATGGAAGTTCATTTAGGTTCACCTGGACAACACCTTGGAAAAGGAATGATCGATGAAGTGCGCAACCCAATGTATTCAACAGCCATTGGCTTGGTGATGATGGGCTTTGATTCATCTCAAAAAATCGGTTCTGAATTCCAACCAAATATTAAAATTGATCTTAATACAAACAATAAAGTGAAATCTGAGGTTCAAGAGCCCCTTGTTGAAACAGTTACAAATGCAAACAATGGATTCAAAAAACCTTGGCAAAATTATGGCAACTTGTTCGATGGCGTAAAAAAATGGCTTTCTGAAGAAGATGACGATTTTAACGATAAATAATTTCCATTCAACCACAAAAAACCAAACACAAACATGACCACAAACATGAATTTTCAACCCGATTTTAACGAACCTCAGCGCAATACCATTAAAGTAATTGGTGTTGGTGGAGGTGGTAGCAATGCCGTTAATCACATGTTCAAACATGGTATTGAAGGCGTTGATTTTTATATCTGCAATACCGATAACCAAGCATTACGACATAGCAATGTACCCAATAGATATCAATTAGGTGGTACTGGCTTAGGCGCTGGCTCTTTGCCAGAAATCGGCGAAAAAGCCGCAATAGATAGCTCTAGAACCATTGAAGAAATTTTAGACAATGAAACTTTAATGGTGTTCATTACTGCAGGAATGGGCGGCGGAACAGGTACTGGCGCTGCACCTGTCATTGCGAAAATTGCAAAAGACAAAGGCATATTAACCGTTGGAATTGTAACCCTTCCCTTCATTGATGAGGGACCAAAACGTAACAATCAAGCGCAAGAAGGCCTGGAAAAACTTCGTCCCAATGTAGACGCTTTGTTAACCATTTGCAACGATAGAATTGTAGACATGTATGAAGACCTAACAATTTCTGAAGCATTTTCGGAGGCAGATGAAATTCTTTGCACAGCTGCAAAAGGAATCGCTGAAATCATTTTTAAACCAGGTTTAATTAACGTTGATTTCATGGATGTTAAAACGGCCATGGAAAACAGCGGTCAAGCACTCATGGGAACCGGCATTGCAAATGGTGAGTCTCGTGCTGAAAACGCTGTAAAAATTGCTTTAAATAGCCCACTGCTCGACAATACGAAAATTCTTGGTGCTAGCCATTTACTTATAAACGTTTCATATGGTTCTAAACAACCTACAATGAAAGAGTCAAGAGTCATCACCTCTTACTTGCAATCTGAAGCAGGAAACGAAGCTCATTTAAAAATGGGTGTAACACATGATGAAACTTTAGGTGAAAATCTTTCTGTAACCGTTATTGCTACCGGATTTAGCAGCAGAGAAACCAAAACCATTCATACTTTGTCAAACGCTCAAATTGAATCTATTCAACCAGTTCAAAGTCCTTCTGTAATTGAAATAGAAACCATAAGCCCTGTTATGGAGGCAAATCAATTCATGGAAACCATGAATAACGAAATGCAACCAACAACCATTACCGACTTATTTAAAAACGAAAATCAATACATCCAAGAACAAGATTTTGTGAATCAACCTCGAAATTTCCAATCAACTCCTACCCGATATGAACATTCTCGTATGGAGCGTGAAAACATTTTAGATACTGATATGAATATACCAGCATATCAACGTAAAAATGTGCCACTTTTTGAAGGCCCTCAAAGTACAGATACCAACATTTCTAAATTCTCCTTGACCGCAGAAGCAACTGGAGAGAGAGATTTTGCAATTAGACCAAATCGACATCTACATGACAATGTAGATTAAGAGAAAAAATATTCATAGTGTTTGTGTTAAAATGAGTCACCTTCGGGTGACTTATTTATTTACAATGAAGTTAATTGTAAAGGAGCATATACTCTCGAGCAATCACTGAATCTGAATAGTGGTTCGCTGCAAATTCAACGCAATTGTTACGAATTCCATCTTTTTGATCCTTTATTAATTCTAAAAGTTCAATAATTTGACTCGACATTGTATTCACATCTAATTTTTTACAGAGCATACCCGTTTTAGATTGAACAATCATTTCAGGAATCCCACCTACTTCAAAAGCACAAACTGGGACACCGCAACTTAAACTTTCCATGATTGTGGTTGGTAGGTTTTCTTCATGGGAGGTTGTTACATAAACGGATGCCGACCAATATGCTCTTCGCAAGATTGTTGCATCGCTAACAAACCCTAAGAAAACTGTTTTCACTGGAAATGAAATTTCCATATCTCTTTTATCGCCAATGATCACAATCTGGAAATCCAAATTCATTTCAACCAATTGATTACAAACCTGAATAAATTCTTTAATTCCTTTGGCCATGTTTTTTAAATTGGCCGCAGAAAACATGATTGTCGTTAAATTTGGATTCAACCCAAACATTTCCCTAGACTCCATCATTTCTAAATCTGTTGCAGCCCTAAAAAATTGGATATCCACACAATTGGGTATTGTGGTCATTCTAGAATGTGTCTTCATTAAAGCACTTAGCTCAGCTGTGCGTTTTAGCCAATTTGAAGGGGTTACAAATTGAATTTGACCATTTCCCCATAAATCATGTTTTCGCTTAAACACAGCCCGCGATAAATCGTTTTGAGAGGGAGATCTTAAGTACTGACAGTTGCCGCATCCCTCAAAAAAATGTTCACAACCTCGCGGATGGTAACAACCACCTGTAAATGGCCAAAGATCGTGACATGTCCAAACGATTCTTTTACCCGAATGAATTATTTTTTCTAAAGAATCAAATGATAAAAAACCTTTATTCACCCAGTGCAAATGAATTACATCCGCATTTTTTACAAGCGGATGTTTTAATACATTCACACCTGTGAGCGCGTGGCTAAATGCAAATCGAATAGATTTAGATTTCTCATATCTAAGAAAATCTAATTTCTCAATTGCATGTAACAAAAATGCGATTTTATTAAGCATCCAATTATTTGCCCAAAGCTGATATGGCCCG
Source organism: uncultured Bacteroidota bacterium (assembly GCA_903879775.1). Taxonomy (GTDB): domain Bacteria; phylum Bacteroidota; class Bacteroidia; order NS11-12g; family UBA955; genus VMCP01. The sequence goes on along the minus strand of CAIRMY010000197.1, from coordinate 16,735 downwards.
GGAGTTCCATCAAAAACCAAATGATTCGACTCAACCCCTTCGAATTGATTTAAAGCATTCGACAATCGTTGCGCAGCCACAAATGCTCCACCACCAGATGACGCATTCAAATGAACAACCTGCAACTTTTTTGTCATACCTTAGGCGTGAGAAATATTCTCAGATTTTAGCTTTTTAGATAGCTTAATGGCTAAAAAAAATATTCCGAACATAAAAACTCCAGCTGTAACGAATGGTAATTCTTTAGATTGAGCGTACAAAAAAGAAGCCATCAAAGGACCTACGACTCTTGACAGAGATGAAAGACTTTGCAAAGTGCCCAACATTGTTCCTTGGGCATGAGCCGGTGAGTTAATTGAAACCAGTGAATTTATTGACGTCATGAGTAACCCATTGCCTACCGACAGCAAGATAATTGCAATTGTTTGATTTATATAAAACCATTCTATATTAGGCGGCAATGGAATGATTGCCAATCCAATACCTACCAATGGGCACCCAATTAACAACATTTTCTTCAACCCCAATTTCTTAGAAAAAACACCAATTAGTAGACCTTGTACAATTGCCCCTGCAACACCAATCATTCCAAAAATATTTCCAACTTCTTTTTCATTGAGGCCATATTTTTCTTTCCAAAGTACGCTGCCATTGACTTGCATCATACTAAAGGCCATGATATAAATAAAATTGATGAGAAAAAGTTCGCCAATAACTTCAATGTTCCAAACTTGAAACATTCCCTTAAACGTATCGGATGCTTTTCTTCTATGGGCTGATTTATTGGTATTGCTTTCTGGCAAAAACAAAAAGGCCAAAACAAAATTAAATAGGCAAAGAACAGCCGTGAAAATACCCACGTAATAAAGCCCGCCAGCGAGAAACAAATAACCACCAATTGGGGGTCCAAAAACAAAACCAAGTCCAAAAGCAGCACCAATGATTCCCATTTTCTTGGCTCGGTCGGCTGGGGTTGTAATATCGGCAATATATGCTTGAGCAGCAGAAATATTGGCGCTTCCAAAACCTGAAACAATCCTCGAAATTAAGAGAATCAGAAAATTACCAGCGATACCAAAAATGAAATACCCAATAGCATTCACTAGGATGCTACCCAAAATAATTGGTCGACGCCCAATTCTATCGGAAAGAGAACCGAACATTGGAGCAAATAAGAATTGAATCACCGAAAAAGCTGCTGCAATAATACCAACTGCATAATCAGGATTAAACGACATATGGCTCGTTATGGCCATCGTTTTAGCCAGGTTAGGCAAGATGGGAATGACGATTCCAAAACCGAGTAAATCAATAAATATTGTTAAAAATAATATTGCAATTCGTTTATCCTTCATATTGATTGTATCGTGTTATTTTTTGAGCTATCCAACTATCTTTCAATGGAATGTATAATTGCTCTCGGGCTTGATCTAAGGTATCTACCAAGGTATTCACAACCAGACTTTCTTGATTTAAATCACCATGCTTATATTGCAAAATAGCTTGTTCTTGGGTAATGATTTTTGCTGAATTACAAAATGGAATCCAAACCAATGTTCTTTGAAAGAAATCGATAGTGGTTTGATTCAACAATCTAAACACTTTATCGATACTACAGCCGGAAGGGGGTTCAACAGATTCGTCCACGGCCACAATTAGAATAGAGTCGTGAATGAGTTCAAACGCAGCTATAAGTTGGGTTCCATGAGATTGCCACTGAGCCGTAAATGAATTCATGAGCATAGAAACATCTTGAATTTCTGCTTCTGATAATAATTTATTTGATGCAAAAATCCATACTCTTGAATGACCCGGTAAATTAGGAATTAGCATATCATAATTGGTGGTTAATTAATTCCGCAATATCTAAAACTTGAACTTCATTTTCTTTTTCAAAGTGTTTGGTACCATCTCGCATCATTGTCATACAGAAAGGACAATTAACTGCAATGATATCGGCACCTGTATTGATTGCTTCCTCGGCGCGTTCAACATTCACTTCTTTTTTCCCATTTTCGGCTTCTTTAAACATTTGAGCACCGCCGGCACCACAGCAAAAACCATTTGTTTTACAACGTTTCATTTCCACTAAATCGGCGTCCAAACGTTCCATCACCATTCTCGGCGCTTCATATATCCCGTTAGACCTACCCAAATAGCAGCTATCGTGATATGTAATTTTTTTACCTGCAAATGCACCACCTTCAATTGCCAAACGACCATCATTGAGAAGTTCGTTTATAAATTGAGTGTGATGAATTACATCATAATTTCCCCCAAGATTTGGGTATTCATTTTTTAAAGTATTGTAACAATGCGGACAAGCGGTTACAATTTTACTCACTCCATAACCATTTAATACTTCAATATTTTGCATGGCTTGCATTTGAAATAGAAATTCATTTCCCGCTCTTTTAGCCGGATCACCAGTACAACCCTCTTCTGCACCTAAGATTGCAAATGATACATTTGCCTTTTCCAATATATTCGCAAATGCTTTGCTCACTCTCTGTGCTCTTTCATCATAGCTTCCAGCACAACCTACCCAAAATAATATTTCTGGCGTTGTACCACTTTCAATAAACGATTGTAATGTTCTGATGTTGACCATAATTGTCGCAATTTCGTTAATTTACAGCAGCTGTCATAATCAATTTTCCCAACTTTGTGAATAGTGCAAAAAAAAAGACGCCCTTCAGCGTCTTTTGAAATCGACAAATTTCAAATTCTAATATCCAGAGCCACCTAAACCTATTGGTTCATGATATGGAACAATTAATAACGGGAACGTGGCTTCTTCACAAACTTTTTGAAAAGCACTGATTTTAAAAACACCTTCGGCATTGCTTAATACGGCCATCCATTTGTTCCTAAATGCTTCAGAATGTTTTAATAGAGCATTCACAATATCAGTAGAAGCTTCTAACTCGGTTGACTTAACACGAATTCCTTTTTCAATCATGTAGTTGTATCCTTGAATAGTGTAAATGTGACTCATTTTTGCGTCTTCACCTTTTTCTGATTTTTTCAGACCAACCACTTCAACATTTGTGTAAAATAATTTTGCCCAATGTGATACCGGGAAAAACTTTTGACGGGTTTCTGAATTAGAATCCAATGGCATTAAAATATCTGTTGGAACAACCCATTTTGTTTTGTCATTCAAATACAAAATTGAGCATGTAAAACCATCCATCTTTGATGTCATTCCTCCTCCTAACAATCCCGGTTTGGCCGGCTGTGAGCCCGCAACTACCAATGTAGCAGCTAGATTTTCAGCAGCTTTTGCCAAAGCTTTCCAGAAAGCACCTGGATAATTAGAAATTTCTAACTGAACACCATGTTTCAATTTGAAATTACTTTTTACATCATCACCACTTCCAGAACCAATGGCCCCAGATTCATCGGTCATGACGTACTCCAATGAAGCATTGCTTTTACGAGCAACCGCAACGGCCGCTTGTATCACTTCTTCAGAATTCACGAATTTGTCGAATGAAAATAAAATTTTTGTAGTAGTTTTATCCATAGGCTATTTAATTTGTAACAAAGAAAACAAACTTCTGTTACTTTAACAAGTTATTATATTATGAAAAAAGCATTGGCTATCAATTATTTCAAAATATTTATTGCAATTATTTGTATTTCAAATGTCAACATTGCACTTTCTCAATCGTTTCGAGGGCTAGCGGCTTTATCTGAATTTGAAATGTGGACTTCAGGATCAAAAGGCACTGTGTTATTTACAAATAATTCCGGTATTTCATTTGATACACTCAACCCAATTGGATTTTCCAGAAAAGATTTTAGAGATATTCATGCTGTGAACAATCAAATTGCAATTATCATGAGCGCAGGAGATAGTGCTGTAATTTTAAAAACAACCAATCATGGTAAAACATGGAAAACAGTTTATGCCGACAACAGACCTGGCATTTTTCTCGATGTACTCGAAATAAACTCCCAAACAGGAGTTGGAATTGCCCTCGGTGACCCATTACCCGATTCACTTTTCAATCATCAATTGAATCATTCAAATACAAAACATTTTGTAGCACTGTATACTTCCGATTTCGGAGATCATTGGTACCCTCTTCCAAATGGTTCATGGAATTTAGCCACCGAAAATCTCTCTTCGATGTACGCGGCAAGCGGAACTTCTTTGGTATACAATCTCTTAAATCTTCAGAAAACCAAAACTGGAAATAACGTCATGATGGATTTCTATTTTGCAGGTGGCGGAAACAATGCAGGTGAGGTTCGACAAGTCATTTTAACATTTAATCCAAACAAACTCAAAGAAACTTTTGAATTTTTAACCTTTCCGTATCAATTGAAATTTCCTTCAGGTGAAGGATGGGGGATTTATGGGATGCAACTGATAAACAATCGCTTGTTTTGTGTTGGGGGACATTGGAAATATCCGAACACAAAGGACTCATTCTCGTACGTCATTGAATTGTCAAAAGTTAAATATACATTGAAAAACACTGAAATTCAATCAAAAATTGCCATTTCACATACACAATTATCTCAAAATGGTTACAGAAGTGGCATTGCCATGCAATACAATCCTAAATCTAAAGAATATTTTGGTATTGCAGTTGGCTCAAATGGCATTGATAAACTCTCAAATATGAAAACCACTTCAATGTCCCTCAAGAATAAAAAACTGATAGACCAGACACTGAGCAATATAAAAGGCATTAACACTTGTCAATGGAGCGGGAATGCATTGTGGGTGGTTGGAAATAAAGGTCAGGTGATCAAATTTCAGAAAAGTTTACTTTTTCCTCGGAATTAAATCGTTCCTTTTGTACAATGTAAAATCTGCATTGCCATAAATCGAATCGAGCCTAGAATCATTCAACTTTTTAAAGCGATTGCTGTACATGCTTTTATTGGTGATGAGCCTAAATTGGGCCTTTGATTTAAAAAAAGAACTATCAGATTCCTTTCGCACACATTTTTTATTCGTAACCAAATGGAGCCATCTAGGCTTGTCGAATGCAACCACCTCATGATCAGGAACTATTAACTTCAGTTTCTCATAAATATCATTTTGGGTTGTCCCAATAACCTTATTGTTATTATAAACAACACGGTAAAAAAACATGGATGCAAATGATTGTATCACAATTAATAAAATGAACCCAATTGATATCCAACGATTCCATTTCTGATTTTGTATCCAATCGTTAAATCCAAGAATAGATATCCAAATTATAAACGGAATAATTGGCAGTAAATATCGGCTCCCCTGCGCAATTGGCCAAATCACAATCAGTGCAAAATTCAGGAAGATCCAAACCAAAATCGGTGCAAATAATTTCAATCGTTCCTTAGATTTCAGAGCAAATCCGAAGTAAAACAATAAGATTATCCCAAATGCATAACCAGTTTCAGGCAAAAAACCCAAATGCCATATAACATATTGTCCTATTTGTTTGTAATAAAGAGATAAATTACCCAACACAGACGATAAGGTGATGTTTGATAACAAATCGATATGATTTGATTCATATTGACCATCAATCTTTTTAAAATAAAACACCACTAAAATAAATGGCAAAGAGTAGAGGAAGTCTTTCAATTTAACTTTGCTATTTTCATCATTTGAAATCAGATAAATCCACCAAGAACCAATCAATAAAAATCCATTTACACGGGTAAGGGAAGCAAGAACAAGAGACAATCCGATTAGAATTTTCTTTGAAAAAGATTGGTATTCAGTTGTATATAAAAAATAGAAGAATAGGTAAACAGTGACTAAAAACCACAAATCGCTCATGATTCGATCTGAAAACTCAATGATTTTGGGATGGATTAGAACGATTGCCAACAGGCATAAAATCCAAGTTTTCGGCAATTTGACTTTAAAAGATGCAATGAAAACGTAAAATGCATAAGTCCCTAACATATAAAATAGCCATTGAAATATTTTTATTCCCACCCAATTAAATGGTAAAAACTTGAGATATAATGTTAAAAACAAAGGATAACCTGGAGGATATAAAAACGGACCCAAGGTACCATCCGAGTTTTGCATTGACCAAGTATTGTACTCAGCGAGTTGATGAGTATTTCCTTTTAAAATTGCATTTGCTTGAGATAAATACAATGCAAAATCATCGCCCCATTCATGACCATTCCGGATGCAACACAAACCTGCAATTAACCCCAAAAAAACGAGTGATAAAAACCACTTTCTCTGTGAGCAAAATTGAAGGAAATGTTGAAGCATTTACTTAGAAAACAAATTGTATTTTAGAATGCAATAAATTGCTCGAAAACCGTCTTTCCAGCCAATTTTCTTCCCTTCCTCAAAGGTTCTTCCATAATAACTAATACCAACTTCATAAATTCGAACATTGGGTACTCTGGCAACTTTAGCCGTAACTTCAGGTTCGAAACCAAATCGTTTTTCCTTTAAAACTAGGCCTTGAATAATTTCTCTACGGAACATTTTATAGCAAGTTTCCATATCTGTTAAATTCAAATTGGTGAACATATTGCTTAAAAACGTCAAGAATTTATTTCCAATGCTATGCCAAAAGAACAATATGCGGTGAGGTTTCCCACCCATAAAACGACTACCGAATACAACATCAGCAACATTGTCATAAATTGGTTTCAACAATATATTAAACTCATTTGGATCGTACTCTAAATCGGCATCTTGAATCACAACAACATCACCTGTTGCCTTTTGAATTCCTGTATGAAGTGCGGCACCCTTTCCTTTGTTAACTTCATGAGCAAAAAGTTGAAGATTTAACTCTGGATGGCTGTTTTTATATTCCTGCAAGATTTCCCATGTATTGTCTTTTGAACAATCATTTACAATGATAATTTCCTTTTCAATTCCACCAATCAATTGAACAGTTTGAATTTTATTCAAAATATGGTGAATGGTTGGACCTTCATTATAAGCGGGGATAACAATTGACAGTGTTTTCATATAAAACACAAAAATAGGTTACATTTATACAACCAACAAATTAGATATTTGCAATAAACGCGATTGAAATTTAGAGGACTACTTCAACTTCCATCAATCCGGGAACTAGATAAATTTTCCCCGTTTTCTCTTCAACACAACGAAATCTACTTCTCAGCTTATCGAGTTTTCTAAATATCCTTCCATCTTTGGTTTGAAACACAGTTTGAAATGGAATTGACTCTACTAAGACCATATGATCGGGACGATCGTCGTAATTTCTTAGTGTTTTAAACAAAAAGGGATCTGTGCAACTACTTGCCTTCGGATTTTTCAAATAGCGGTTTAAAGCATGTTGCACATCATTGGGTAAAATTGTTTCGTGCAACATTGGTTGGGTCACAACTTTAAATTCCTCTTTCCATTCCAAACCATGCGGTTGCACCTTGAAACCACGTTTTTCGAAGTTAATTAGATGTGCGGTCTCATGAAGAAATGTCACCAAAAAAGCGAATTTGTTGAGATCTTTATTAATTGAAATTCGATGGGCTTCTCCTGGTTTTGGAGGCCTATAATCGCCAAGTTTGGTGGCTCTGGGTTTTTTAATTCGGAGTTGAATTCCATATTTCCATAAAATATCATGCGCGTAATCCGCACTGCCTTCAGGAAGATATTTCTTCAATATGATTAACAATTCCGACATCTCGCTTTACTTTTTTAATTTTTCTAAAATGAGGGATGCTACATGCTTTCCAATTGAAAATGAACTCGTTGCCGCTGGGCTTGGAGCGTTTAAAACATGCACACAATTCTTGGTTTCTTGGATGTAAAAATCATCGATTAGTCCACCCTCTCTATCACAAGCTTGCGCCCTAACCCCCGCTCCGGCCGGCACTAAATCGTCAATTTGCACTTCTGGAACCAATCCTTGCAATGCCTTGGTAAATGCTCTTTTAGAAAACGACCTATAATATTCGCCCAATCCAGTTCGCCAATATTTCATTGCAACTTTTCTAAAACCTTTCCAAAGAATACTTTCTAAAAACTCGGAAAGTTTAAAGTCTGTTTTCTTATACCCTTCCCGTCGAAATGCAAATACTGCATTGGGTCCGGCTTCAATTTCGCCGGAAATTCTTCTGGTAAAATGAACGCCTAAAAATGGAAAATTGGCATCAGGAACTGGATAGATTAAATTTCTTACGAGGGATGATTTCTCTGGCTTTAAACTATAATATTCGCCTCTGAATGGTATAATTTTAACATCTAACTTTTCTCCCGCCATTTCGGCAATTTTATCGCAATATAATCCACCGCAATTCACTAAAAAACGGCCTTCAATTCGAGTTCCCTCGCTTGATTGCACAATGACACCATTTTCTGTATTTTGAATGTTTTGTACTTCAAATCCAAATTCAATCGCTGCATTTTTAAAGTCCGAAATTTTATCGCGCAAAGTTTCACAAACTTTTTTATAATTGACAATCCCTGTTTGAGGAACAAATATGCCTTTAATGCCAATGCAATGCGGCTCGTAATTTTTAATCTCACTTGCCGACAAATATTTCAATCCATTCAGTCCATTCAGTATCCCTCGTTGATATAAAGTTTCCAAAGCTGTTAATTCAGATTCCTTGGTGGCTACAATGATTTTACCACATAAATCATATTCAATGTGCTCTTGTTTGCAAAATTGTATCAATGAATCATATCCTTCAATGCAATTTTTAGCTTTCAAACTGCCTGGTTTATAATAAATTCCAGAATGAATAACGCCACTATTGTTTCCCGTTTGATGGATTGCTACGGTCATTTCTTTCTCGAGAACAGTGAGGTGTAATTCAGCGTTTTCAAGCAAAAGTTGATAAGCCGTTGTCAATCCTACAATACCCGATCCAACAACAAGTACATCGTTTTGTTTCATTCATACAAAAGTAACCCGAATCCACTAATAAACTTACATTCTATGTTGATTTTAGATAGGATTGACCAACCAAACATTCCAAACATTTCTTCGGAACACAGTAATGATCATACTGTCCCATTAGTTGCTGACTGTGTTTTGCCGAAGCATTTAAAATATTCATCCAATGCATCTTTTTAGTAATGGCATTGTTCTCCGGAGGTAGCTGCTCTAAAATACCTAACGCATTATTCATTAGTGATTTATCTTCATGCAAAGTTGCATAAGCGAGCCAAATTGGTACAATTGCATTGATAATTAATTGATGTATATGTTGTAATCCATTGACCATTGTCTCTGTCTCGCATTTAAAAGGTCTATGAACTTCAATTCCAATACTCAAAGCATTCACTAATTCTGGGTAATCTTTATATTCCAACCAATGTGAAAACCGGGCATTTTGATTGCCAACCCACTTAGCCCATTGCCAAAGTCGAATATCGGGAAATGCATTGGGCCTCACTCGACCAAAATACCAGTGTAAATGAATGGGATTCATTTCAAATTTTTTCTTTAAAAATAAGAATTTTGAAAAAATCTGATTTTTATGTTCCAGTTGAAATAAATGATCCAAATTTATTTGGCTCTGACCCATCCAAAATGCAAGCATTTCTTGCTCATTAAATCTCTGCAATCTCGGCAGAAATGCATCTTTCACGAGTACTAACATAGAATTCCGATTTTGATGATCCATCCAATATTTTGCCACTTGAACCATAATAACCTTTTGCCAATCACCTCTATATTCATGATGAAGGAGCATAACATCCATCACCTTTCGATCCCATCGTTTCGATTGGGCAAAAACCAATTGCTGGTATTTATCTGAAATCAAAACAGAAGAATGAAACAGCTGACATGGAAATTCACCATTAAGTGCTAAAATCTGTTGCGATTTTTGCAAATCTTTTTCTGTAAAAAATTGCTTTAGCTCAATTACAGGTAGCATCCGACCCGATAAATCGATGACATCCACAGAATTTTCCCAAACAACATGAAGTACTACAGTTTGGTATTTTTCATCGGTTTCATGGTGGTGTTCAAACCATTCTTTTGAGTTGACATGTATTTCCACTGACCCGCATTGTAGCACATTGTCGATTTCGATTTCAGCACCTGAAAAGTCGGGACCTTGACCAAGATTTAACTGACCAAAATTCCGAATGACAATAGATTGATTTTGGGTTGTTTTTAACGCCTTACCCAGGGCCAATTTTGACTTCCAAAATTGTTGAATAACATCCTCTTTCACAGTATTTCCTCCTTACTTTGATTAAAGTTAGGAAGAAAAAACGAAAACCCAAAACGGAGAAATTATTTCTTAATCTAAAGAATAAGTCGTTTCAAGTGTGGTGTGTTGAATCTTTTGTTTATATAACAATTCTCGAATTTGATATTTAAGGATTTCTTGATTCTCTAATGAAACATTAGATTTTAAAAGAATTGTAGCCGTGAGTGCATTTCGGGTTGTACTAATTGCCCACAAGTGCAAATCTCTTACTTTATCTACACCTTCAATTTCTTCAATTGATTGTTGAATTTTGATAGAATCAATTCCTTCAGGAACTCCATCTAAACTCAGCTTTAAACTACTCGTAAAGAGACCCAATGTCCCCCATAAAATCACAACGCAAATTGCCAATCCTAAAACAGGATCTATCCATTGCCAACCCCATTTTGACATTGCAAATCCACCAATCACAACAGCAACACTCACAAGGGCATCTGCCGCCATATGCAAAAAAGCCGCTCGGTTATTCAGTTCATTGCTACGCATGAAAATGAGGGCCGTTAACGTATTGATAACAACACCAATACCCGCAACAATACTCACAATATAACCATCTGGATGTTCAACTGTGTTAAGCCGATGAACTGCGTCCCAACCCATAGAACTCACCGCTATAAAGAGCAAAATACAATTTGCTAAAGAAGCGAGAATTGTGCCTTTGCTAAATCCGTATGTATAGGATGAGGTAGGACTTTTGGTTGCCATTTTAAACGCAAACCAACTGATGAGTAGTCCTGCTACATCACCTAGGTTGTGCCAAGCATCGGCAAGAAGGGATAATGAATTTATTTGATATCCAAAACCAAGCTCAATCAACACAAAAACAAAGTTCAGAATAATTCCTAAAAGGAATTTCCTCCCCATTTCTAGGTGATGATCGTGGTGGTCGTGGTTATGCATTAAAAACCTAAAACTTTTTCTTGAGGATTTTTACCATCAAGCATCATTTCAGGATTCTCTAGCAAGTTCTTCACTCTCACAAGGAAGCTCACACTTTCGCGACCGTCAATGATTCTGTGGTCATAACTCAATGCCAAATACATCATTGGTCGAATGACAACTTGACCATTTTCGGCAATTGGGCGTTCAATAATATTGTGCATACCAAGGATACCACTTTGTGGTTGATTGATAATAGGTGTAGACATCATAGAACCGAAAACACCGCCATTGGTAATGGTAAATGTTCCACCGGTCATTTCGTCGATTGTTAATTTATTATCACGAGCCTTGGTTGCTAAACGTTTAACTTCTTTTTCTATTTCATCGAGGGACATATTTTCCGCGGAGCGAATCACAGGCACCACGAGTCCTTTAGGAGCACTTACCGCAATAGAGATGTCGCAATAATCGTGGTAAACAATTTCTTCACCTTCGATACTTGCATTCACCGCTGGCCAATCTTGAAGTGCAATACAAACGGCACGTGTAAAGAAACTCATAAAGCCTAAACCTACGCCAAATTGTTCTTCAAAACGTTTTTTATATTTCGCACGAAGATCCATCACTGGCTTCATATTCACTTCGTTGAATGTGGTTAACATGGCCGTTTCGTTTTTAGCAGCGACTAAACGTTTAGACACTGTTTTACGAAGGTTCGACATTTTCTCACGGCGTGCATTTCTACCACCAGTTGATTTAGAGCCACCTACTTGTTTTACACCACCAAGCTTTACAATTGCCTCGAGTGCATCCATTTTAGTAATTTTACCATTAGAGCCAGTTCCTTTTACGTGTGCAGGATCTACTCCATATTCGTTGAGCAATTGAATTGCCATTGGCGAAGCCAAGACATCAGATTGCACAGCAGACACAGGTGCAGCAGCTGGAGCAGCGGTTGGAGTTGGTACAGTTGATTTTTCAACTTTAACTTCTACAGGAGCAGCCGGAGCAGCATTAGCTGGTCTTGCAGCTTCGGTATTAATTACAGCGATTACAGTATTAATGGCAATGGTATCACCAATATTTCCGATGAGTTTTTCAACAACACCAGCTTTTTCAGCATTCACTTCAAAAGTAGCTTTATCACTTTCGAATTCAGCGATAGGGGCATCCATTTCAACCCAGTCACCTTCTTTCACTAACCAATTTGCAATGGTTACTTCACTTACAGATTCGCCCGGAGCGGGCACGATAATTTCAATGGCCAGAGTTTGAGGCAAAAAATATTTGCAAAGTTAGGGTTTTTAAGTGTTGATTGCTTAATTATCTGTGAAAACCATATTGTATTCGTGAATAAATTTGCAAACCCACAAAAAAGGGGCTGTAAACAGCCCCTTTTAAAATATCGAACAAATATGTTATTTACTTAAACAGGATATAACTAGCCCCCATATGCGCTTGGAAATACCAATCGTTTAATCCGTTGGTAGAACGCGGAGTATTCGGTGCTATTTTATCCTTCAAAGAAGAATTTGAAATTTTATTTAAATCCGCTTCAGAGATTCCAGGCAATTTGTCATACGCAGCAGCTCTCATTGCATCGTAATCACCGCCAAACCATAACCCAGGACCAAAGTCGTCTAGGTAATCAGTAGAAGTGTAAACAACCTTAATTTCGCCTTTAAAAGCCCAACGCTTCATAAGGTAGGTTGTACTAAATGAAGTACCAATGTTAAAGGCAATAGGACTGTATGGTTTAGAACCTGGAAGGAAATTTTGTCCCTCAGAACCTAAATCACGCAAGTTATGCAAATGTTCATTCTTCATTCTGCTTACATAAGCAGGGTAAGCTTCCCCATTTTTCTGATTTGTATAAGCATATCTATAGGTATTGAAATAAATCATACCTACACTTAACCCAACCGTTGGAATTAACTTACTTGATTTACCTGCCGTAATTTGATAAGGACGCAAGTGCCACATTCCTTCTACTTCAGCAATTCCCATTCTTGTCCAAAAATGAACTGGGTAACTATTTCCCGACAAGTTGAATTCCTGATAATTTTGATCGTAAGAAATCAAAGGAGAAGTTCCAGAGAATAAACCTGTTGCCCAAATATTATGGATTGAAATTTCAGTGTAATAAAGGGAGCCTTTTAAGCTAAAACGGCTATTAAAATTGTACTGTCCATACCCACCCAAACTAATTTCGATGGTTGAAGGTAGTGGTGCAAATTTATGTTTAATATCGCCACCGCCGTAGATTCCTCCACCGCCCCACATGCCAATTTCCCAAACGTGAATTTTCTTAATCACTTCACCTTTAGATTTGAACATTGGTAAATTCACGCCAATTCCAATCACATCAGATTGCTCTTGGCCAGCAACACCATTTGATTTTTCACGTAAAAACTTATTGTATTCAGCGGTATCAACTTTACTAAGCTCTAAAGCTTGAAGAGGAGTTAATGTCAATTTGGGAATATTCACCAATTGGCCATTATCTAAAATACCTTTTGCTGGATATCCTTGGATATAATCAAACAACAATGTGTCGCCTTGTTTAGAATATTTATAGTCGACTTTATTTCCAGTTGAATCAATAATTTTAACAACTGTTGGACTACCAATCGTTGTCATTCGAACTTGACCAAAATTGTGTGAAACGCCAGTGATAATATTTGATAAACCTGAAGCCGCAATTGCTTCGCGTTTACCAACTACAATTGAAGGAATACGATTATCGATGTGTTTATCAAACAAAATGTCTTCAGCTAAATTAGGTTGATAAATTGCATCAACATTTAACACTTGGGTACCAGTACCTGATACCGATAAACCAACAGGATTAGAACCAGCATAATTTCGGATAAAAGAAAGTTTGCCAACTTTCACATTTGATGTTTTTGCTAAAGTGGCAAAATCAAAATGAATTAATCCCAATGAATTATCAGAACCACTCAAATGATTGTCTGAAAACACCAAATTTTCAATCGAATAGGAAATACCATCAGAACCCACATTTTCAAGTAGAATTCCAGCTGTATTATTCACAAAATTACCGCCATTCATATTGAATGAAATTTTCTTACCTTCTCTTAAATCTGTTAATGAAGTTGCCACGTAAATTAGCGGTTCTCCAGAAGTACATTGGGTCACAAAAATATTGTTAATTTCAACAGTCTTTCTGTGCCAAAAAGGATCGAAACGAATAGGTTGAATTTGATTTTCAAATATTACGTTTGACAATTCAATTTTACCTTGGCTTTCAGAGCTTGAAATTACGATACCCAAACCTGGATTTACAACATCAATATTTTTAATTCGAATTGGATTGCTCGCAGTACCGTTCATAACCAATGAACCTTCAACTTGCAAAACTGCACCCGCACCAAGTTCAATGATTGAACCCGCAGGAATCGTTAATGTTTCACCAGCCGCAACAATTTTCACGTCAGCAATTTTAACAATAGACTGACCTAAAAGCGTGTTAGCCGAAACAGCTAACAAAAACAATAATATACTATTTAGACGTAAGGTCTTCATGATTTGATAATTTCAATTAATACAGGTTCTTTTAAATTTATTAGTTTCACTGTTGTTTTAATGTCAACTTCATTAATCAACAAGTATTTAATTTTGGCAACATCCATGCCACTTAAATCAATTTTCGCTCCTTGAGATGTTTTAGTTTCTCTATTCACCCCAATGATTGTGTAATTCACTTTGATTACATCGTAGTTAAAGTTTAACATTTCTGGATGAATTGCAGAAATAGAAACAGAACGCGTTTGCATCAATCTATTCACAGAAATGGCACCATTAGATGATCCATTGACAACTATTTTAGGAGTTGGTAAATCTTGAATATAAATTGAATCGTAAAGCAATGGCTGCCCATTGCCTCCATTCACTTGAAATGCACACCAACCAGCTACAGTGGGGGTGAATTCTATTTTACCTGAAGATTGAGTAATTGTATTTGATTCAGAGCAAGAGCACATGACTTTATCTGCTTTTAGGACATTTGTATATCTCACAGAAGCTTTTTTTCCAACAAAGAATGTTTGTAATGTTTCCTTTTTATCGTCATCAAATCCGGCTGGAATAACTGTAATGTTTAATTTGTCAAAAACTCCTTTAGAATCAAACACTACCTCGTATTGTCCGGTTGTTTTAGGTATAAAATAGAGTGTATCTCCTTTCCATTTATAATCGTTCACGGGAGATCCAGCTAAGTTTATTTTGACGCTAGTTTCAGCCTTTTTAGAAACCACAAAAGTTGCAGTATCGCCAGGTTTTAATACATCTAAATTGTATGCTAGCATCACAATTTTTTCAATTTTATCACCTTTGGCTTCCAATTCAATGACTCCATTCAGTAAATTCAACCTCAATTTCAATTCAGCCAATAGTGTTTTAACAACGGTTGCTGGAACGTGTTTGAATTTCCATTCTGACCATAAGATAAATTTATTGTTCGACAACCCGTTCTCTAAATCTCCAGCAAAAAGTCTTTCAAATTCTTTTCGCTTTGGATTGGTTGTTGGCATTTTTTGGAAATAGTTTTTAAGTGATGTTAATTTTTCAAACAAAAATTTGCTCTTCTTCTTGATAATGAAAAAATTATCGGTGCTTGAATATCCATTAGGCTCACGATAGATTTTGTTTTTCTCGTCATATCCTAATGATTTAGTAAATTCAGCATCAATTTGATCAACAGCATCCAAAGTGGCACGCATTTCTAAAACAACTACATCTTTAGATGTGGTTGATGCTAAATAAGATGCCATGGTTGGATTGATTCGAAACCATTCAATTGGAATTTGAATAATAGACAAAGAAATGAAAAGAAGATACAAAACGCTTATTAAACGAAATCGTAAATTCTTTGCTTTTTTAATTTTAACGTACTTTGTCATACTTATTTAACCATAATTAAGGGCTGACCAATTTGGGTAGATCCGCTTGTTTGTCCAACTAATTTAATATTATCAAAAATGATTGTACTTCCTAAAGGGGCTTTGGCTTCAAGTTCCCTCAATTCATTTCTTAAGAATCGCGTTGCACTTTTAAATGTTTGTTTATTTCCCAAAGGATCAACAACGGTCATTTGAAAATTCACAACTTGCCAAAACGTATTTGTAGATTCCAATCGATTTGCTTTTTCCAAACTTGCTAAATTGCCACCAATATCCATCAATCCAACTTGAATTGCATTGGGTGCTTGTGCAACAAGCGTTATTTTATCGACAACCACATCGTTCACTTTCATAAATACCTCGAAAACACCTTCTTCTGTAGGTGTTATTTGCAACGCATTTTTACGCCTTACAATGGTTGCCTTTGGCGAACTAAACGAAACACCTGATTTAGGTAAAAATTGAGAATCTAAACTCAATTCACATTTTGACCCAACCATTGCATTTAAGTTCGAACGATCCATTATAAATCTAAATTCAGGTTTCAACACATTGAAACCGCTCAATAGTCGCTTCTGTCCTAGAATCACTTCCAAGGCATAATCGCCGGGTTTATTGGGATTGTAACTTACATTGAAAATACCGTTTGGCTGGGATTTAACATCAACCAAAACACCATTGATTTTCACTGTAGGCACAACACCTAATTTTTCAGGTTTAATGGCAAGTTCGAGAGATTC
>CAIRMY010000196.1 GCA_903879775.1 uncultured Bacteroidota bacterium | reverse complement strand
TTGGAAAATCAGGAACATCACGTATTACTGTTTTTAATCTTTCTTCTATTGTCATATTACAAAGTTAAATAGTGTTTTATTCTATCATATAGCTCTTCATCCATTAATACCGATTCTTTGATTTCTTCAACGGCATTAAATCTAATTTTCTTGTTTCTAATTTTCACCAATGAATTTGCGATATTCCAGTTAAGGTAAGGATGTTGCTTAAACTCTTCGGCTGTCGCCTCATTGATATTAATTTTCCTAATTAACGTTTTATTTACCTCAACAAATGATTCAATCTCTTCGTATTTCGTAGCATCCATTTTCCAAACTTCAAGCAACTGTTCTTTGCTCTTAAAACCTCCCAATCGATCTCTATATTTTAGAATGTTTTTAGCATAGAACGGTCCAATACCTGGGATTTGCTCCAAATCTTCTTGGGAAGCACCATTTAAATCCACAAGCACTTTTTTTCTGATAATTTCCCTTGGGACAATTTGGTCAAATTTATTTTCTTTTCCCAATGGATAGAATGTTGAATCCTTGATTTTGGAATACAGTTCTTCTGGAATGACAAATATCTTTTTCAGTTGATCATTCGAATAAATTCCTCTTGCGCAAAATTTAACTACAACAGCAGACTGTTTTTCTGTCAGTCCTAATTTCATCCAATCTTTTATCTGATATAAATTGGGGTCAAATTTAGTCGCTGGTGATCGATATTGTTTCTTTTTGGAACGATACGATTTATGGTAATATGTTTTTTGTTTCCACTCTTGTTTTTTCTTTAACACAGCTATCTCCGAAGAAGAAATTTCAAAACTCTCCTCATGGGAAAAAAACATTATAACCCTAGGTAAGAAAACAATGACGAGTGCTATCAAAAGGAAGTAATAAACTCCTTTTCGATTGCTTTGAGAAACAAATAAGGGATCATTTTGGCTCATGACGCGTCGCGAGGAAATAGATTGGAATCCCAAGTAACACAATTAGCAAACCCATTCCAGCATTGCGCAAATCATAAACTAATAAATCAACGCAGATTGCCAATGTCACCAAAATGTAAAGGGCAGGAATGTAGGGGTATCCGAAAGCTTTGTAAGGTCTTTCTGTATCGGGCTCTTTTTTTCGCAGAATGAAAATGCCGAAAATCGTCAAAATGTAAAACAATAAACTGGCAAAAGTACTATACACCAATAAATCACCATATTTCCCAGACAAGCACAATAAACTAGCCCAAATACCCTGAATCCACATTGCACTGCTTGGGACATTGAATCGATTCAATTTTTTTGCCTTTTTAAAAAACAAACCATCTGTTGACATTGCATAAAACAGGCGAGATCCTGCCAAGATTAGGCCATTATTACATCCAAAAGTTGACACCATAATAAGGGCAGCCATAATGATAATTCCTGCGCTACCAAAAATTATAGAGGCAGCACCTGCTCCTACTCTGTCATCGGTTGCAAACATTATTCCTTGTCCCAATGCATCCGTCGAATCTGCGCTAACTCCCTTCGGAAGCAAAGCTAAGTAGGCCAAATTTGCTAATATATATATCACTGTCACGATGGTTGTTCCAAAAAACAAACTTTTCGGAATATTCTTTTTGGGATCTTTTATTTCACCCGCAATAAAGGTCACATTGTTCCAAGCATCAGAAGAAAAAAGTGAATTAATTATTGTTGCACCCAATGCACCCATTAAAGCGAAGCCAGATAGAGGAATAATATCCCATTCACCACTTGGTAATTTCACAGTTTTGTATGCATCCCACATGTGCTCAAAATTTTGCGAGAAAACATCCGTTTTTAAACCAATCGCTAATCCTAAAATAATTAAGGCAAAAAGAGCAAACAACTTTGCTGAGGTAAAAATCATTTGAAGTACTTTGCCATTTTGAACTCCTCTTGAGTTCAGAAAAGTCAGCACAATGATACTTCCAATAGCTACTAACTGACCGCATGAAATGGAAATGTAAGATGTTTCAAGTATCAATTGATTTAATTCAGGAAAAAAAACACCTGCATATTTTGCAAATGCAACTGCCACCGCCGCTATCACTCCCGTTTGAATAACCGTAAAAACAGTCCAGCCATATAAAAATGACATCATTTTGCCGTAAGCACGCTGAATATAAACATATTGCCCGCCTGCATTCGGCATCATACCTGCTAATTCTCCGTAACTAAGAGCTGCGAAAATGGTAATTAATCCTGTTAAAACCCAAAGAACAATCATCCAACCTGAGGCACCAATATCGCGCATCATTGGAGCTGCGACAATAAAAATTCCAGAACCAATCATCGATCCTGCCACAAGCAAAGTAGCGTCCAGCAGACCAAGTGATTTAATCAACTTGCCGTTCTCCATTGGTTCTTAAATTTATGTGAAATTATTCTTCCGATGCTTCTTCTGATGCATTCACAATCGCATCATGCCCCTTCAATGATTGTTCGAAATCATATTGATTTAGGTGACTATTGCGGCGTGAATAAAGGAAATAGACAATTACACCCAGGGTAGACCAAATAATAAATGCCACCCACGTTTCTGGTCGCACAAAATACATTAGACCGATATTGAATGCCGCGCCTAGAGGTCCAACCACATAGATAGCCGGTGTTTTAAATGGACGGTCCAAATGTGGTTGTTTTACACGTAAAACGAGTACAGCAATAGAAATCATAGAGAATGCCAAAAGAGTTCCCATTGAACACATTTCTGATACCTTATCGATTGGTGTTAGAGCTGAAACTATTGAAACAATTAATCCAACAAGCAAAGTACTTCGGTATGGTGTTTTAAACTTTTCGTGAATCTTTCCAAACATCCCAAACGGAAGTAATCCATCTTTTGCCATTCCAAGAAATATTCTTGTCTGACCTAACATCATTACCAACATCACAGATGTTAATCCAGCCACTGCCGCAACAGTAATTAAGACTGTTGCCCAAGGCATACCAATACCTTCAAAAGCAGATGCTACAGGTGCCTTCATGTCAAGCTCATCGTATTTTACCATCCCTGTTAAGATCAAGGACACAACAATATAAAGCACTGTGCAAATGACAAGAGACATAATTATTGCAAAAGGAACATCTTTTTTTGGATTAATCGCTTCACCGGCTTGGGTTGAAACGGCATCAAAACCAATGTAGGCAAAAAATACAATTGTCGCTCCAGTAACTACACCACTCCATCCATAGTGACCAACTCCTTTAGCATCGATTACTCTTTCAGGAATGAAAGGGGCATAATTATTTGTATCAATAAAAAAGAAACCAACGAAGATTACAAATAGCACGACTGCTACCTTCAAAATAACAATCAAATTATTTGTTTTAGCCGCTTCTTTAATTCCTTTTATTAGAATTGATGTAACCACCCATGTGATTAAAAAAGCAGGAAGGTTAAATGCAAAATCTGGCGCAGCAACTCCCATGTCTTTTGCTTTCATTGCTGCAGTAACTGGGTCATTCATCAGCCACAAAGGGGGTTCAATATGAAACTGATG
>CAIRMY010000195.1 GCA_903879775.1 uncultured Bacteroidota bacterium | reverse complement strand
GGGGTTGATGTGGTAAGTCGCGAGGCAGATAGATCACCCCTGGTCGGTACCCCCATTTCGCATAATGACCGACCTGTTCGAAAACTATGTCTTGGTTTAAGCGTGGCAACTGGTTGATTCTTTTGACCAAGGTCAAAATTTCTGTTGGCGTTATTATTCATGATTTTATTATTGCGAGGATTAATATTTTTCAAATCTTTATTCAGTATCGGCATTTTATCAGCGAATGAAATTACGCAATGATGATAAGCGTTTAGAAATGCTTGCACTCTAAATCGTATATCATATTGCAAAGTATTCTTTGCTTTTGTTCTACAATATTTATAAACCATTGAATCAATAACCGATGCTGGAGCAGCAGCTGGAAACGCTGCATCATCAGCACAATCTTTCCAAAGTTGTTCAAATGCAGTTTGCTCTTGTGACGCCAATCTGAAATACCGTTTCACCTCATCACCAGTAGAATTTATAAGTTGTAGGAAATAATTTTTAGCATCGTTACCGAGAACATTTGCTAATTCTTGCTGAGGGATTGCGCTGTAAACTTCTTGTGCGTTAAACAAAACTTGCTTGAAAGTATCCGTGCAAATTAAATTTGGGTCGTCTTTTATTAACTCACTTATCAATCCAACCAAAACAATCTTTTCTATTTCCAATGCAGCAACTCTGTTTGCAGCATCATTGAAAGTTGGTATTGCAATATTATTTTGACCGCAATATTGAAGAATATGATTACCCAAGATGGTAGGAACAAAAACACCATTGTTGTCGGTAATCAATCCCATATTGAACAAAGTATTTCTATACCGAACATCTGTAATTGCATTACTTTGATGTTGACCATTTTGAATTGCAACAAGCGTTCTTAAATCTTGACCTAAACTTTTTAATTCGGACGAGTAAAAAGAAAAGTGCCGAATCTTTATCAGACCACGATTATTCACAGGCGGATTTGGTTCCAAGAATTGGATGAAAGCATCCTTATTTTGTAGTGTTAGTGGCCAAGCCATTTTTTATTTTTTCAGTTTAAAATATTCAACAGGTCTATCGTATAACTCAGCAAGTTTAACAAGGACAACAAACTCAACTTTTCGTTGACCATTCTCAATTTTTGAAATTTCACTTTGGCTAACAATACCAGTATCAGCAACTTGCTTTTGTGTTAAGTTTACATGTTCTCGGGCTTGAACAAGCAAAGTGCATAACGCTTTACGGTCTTTGGTATAAGATATTTTTGCCATTTAATTTAGTATTCCAAAACGCAATATTACGCAGACTATTCGGGTATGCCATTTTGGAATATTCTATAGCACAGGTGTAAGCACATTTGCAATTTACACAAGCCAACGCCCAGACCAAAAATTGCAAAAGAGCTTCCACCTCTCCTGCCAGAGAAAAATTATTTTTTAAAATCCCTTTCCCTTCTAAAATTTTTAAAACCGCTGCCCACAGCTGACAGATAAATCCTATCGCAATTCACCAATGTCAGCGAAATTTGGGGTAGACAAAGAATTCAACTAATCGGCAGACAGAACGCCAGCTGGTAACAGCGGGCTTGCAAAAGTGGCGGTTCAGTG
>CAIRMY010000194.1 GCA_903879775.1 uncultured Bacteroidota bacterium | reverse complement strand
GAACCATCGAATAACTGCTTAACGGTAACCCCATTGTTTAAGCTCTTTGCCATTTTTTGGCCATTGATGGTAATCATATTGTGATGTACCCAATATTTAGCCGGTTGATGATTGTGAGCTGCTCTACTTTGAGCAATTTCACACTCATGATGCGGGAACAGCAAATCCATACCGCCACCATGAATATCAAATTCTTCACCCAAATATTTAGCGCTCATTGCGCTACATTCAATGTGCCAACCTGGAAAACCTTTGCCCCAAGGACTGGTCCATTGCATGATATGTTCTGGTGTTGCTTTCTTCCAAAGTGCAAAATCATTGGCATTTTTTTTCTCAGATTGACCTTCAAGCTCACGAGATTGATTGCCCGCTCCAGCCATTAAATCATCTAAAATTCGACCACTCAACTCACCGTAATTGTTATTTTTACTGTATTCCAAAACATCAAAATACACTGAACCATTTGATTCATAAGCCAAACCTTTATCCATGATTGACTGAATCATTTCAATCTGCTCAATAATATGACCGCTTGCTTTAGGTTCAATACTAGGGCGTAAAACCCCAATTTGATCCATCACTTCGTTGTAAATATCGGTGTAGGTCTGGGCAATTTCCATAGGCTCTAATTTTTCAATTTTCGCCTGTTTTTGCAACTTATCTTCTCCTTCGTCTGCATCCCCAACCAAATGACCCACGTCTGTAATATTTCTTACAAATCGAACTTGATAACCCTGATTCGTTAAAAATCTTCTCAATACATCAAAAACAATAGGGCCTCTTACATGTCCTAAGTGTGGTGCACCATATACTGTTGGACCACAAACATACATACCAACCCTATTCGAAACAATGCTTTGAAATAATTCTTCGCTTTTTGTTAACGTATTATATAAGTGTAATTTAGACATTGTTATCTCAACGATTCGTATACATATTGTTGTAATAAGCTTGGTAATTTCCAGAAGTTACATTTTCCAACCAAGCTTCATTCTCTAAATACCAATCAATGGTCTTTTCAAATCCTTGATCAAATGCAACACTTGGCTTCCAACCCAATTCATTTTCCAATTTAGATGCATCAATGGCATATCTAAAATCATGTCCCGCCCTATCGGTAACATAAGTAATTAATTTTGCCGACTCACCTGCATCCCGGCCCAACTTTTGATCCATAATTTCACAAAGTTTATGCACCAAGTCAATGTTCTTCCATTCATTATTACCACCAATATTGTAGGTTTCACCATTTTTACCCGAATGAAAAATCACATCAATTGCTTTAGCATGATCATTTACCCATAACCAATCACGAATATTTTCTCCTTTGCCATAAACCGGTAAAGGCTTATTATTCTTGATGTTGTGAATCATTAAAGGAATTAATTTTTCAGGAAATTGATGACTTCCATAATTATTTGAACAATTGCTAATGACCATAGGCAACTTAAATGTTTCGTGGTAAGCCCTTACAAAATGATCACTACTTGCTTTACTTGCACTGTAGGGTGAATTTGGGTCATATGGCGTTTCCTCGGTGAACTTTCCATCGTCGCCCAATGTTCCGTATACTTCATCAGTGCTTACATGGTAAAATCGACCTTCAGTCACATTTCCATGAGCCTTAAACGCATTCAATAACACAACCGTTCCAACCACATTGGTCATCACAAAATCAATTGGATTCGTAATGCTTCTGTCGACATGACTTTCTGCAGCTAGGTGAATCACCGAGTGAATCTTTTTAGAGGTAAACAAAGCCTCAATTGCTGCTCTGTCTGTAATATCACATTTCACAAACTCATAGTTAGCAAACGTTTCTATGTCCCTCAAATTTTCTAAATTTCCAGCATAGGTTAAACTATCTAGGTTAATAATGTTGTAATCAGGATAATTTGTTACAAATCTGCGAATCACATGAGAGCCAATAAAACCTGCTCCACCGGTAATTAATATATTTTTCATTGAAGTACTTTTACATTATAAATTTTTACATACAAAGGCGCGTAACTTGGCACACCAATTCTTCCATAAGCTCCAAATCCATGACCTGAAGTGGTTACAAATTCACCAATTTCACCAACATTTACAAAAAATGGCAATTCATCCAAAATTCTCAATCCATTTAAAAAAGCCAATTGCTCTGCCTTGTATTTTCGGCCTTCCAAACGACTGTCAAAGATCAAATCGCCCCTCAAAGTTGTTACATAAACATCATATTCAACCAACGCAACTTTGAAATGTGTTGGCGGAATACTCAATAAATTAATTGTATTTGAAAATACACCAGATTTTTCATTTTTAACCCTGTATTTAATACTTTGAAAGCTATCTAACAACCAATTTCCATCCTTTAATTTTTTAGCACAAAACTCATCAATAATCTTATTTTCAGCCATCGCCCTATTTAAAATTTTTGCATTAGAATAGGCTTCATATTCTTCACCATTCAAAATTTGATCAACGTGAATGATAAACTTCGCCATTTTGCCATTTGGCAATAATTTAATTTTATAATGATTCGAAATCTTTTGCTTTAAGCTATCCGTAGAAATCAAAACTTCCATTGTACTCCCGGGCTTTGCCAATTGAAGTGCTTCCATCATTTCATTTCGTACCTCAACAGGATAAGGAATTTCCATCATGGTATCAGAATTAAATGTATTCTGAAGAGTATCATTTTCTGGACCAACAATCAAATATTCAACCAAACAAAAATTATTGGGACCTAATTGCTCTGACAAAGCACCTCCTTTAATAAAGCGATACTTTAGACCTGTTTCTGTTGTGGAATATCCCCGAAATATAAATTGATAAACCAATATTCCTAAGGTAATGATAACCAAAGAAATACCTGTGTATTTTAAGAACTTGTTATTAGGCAAAATAGAACTCATCATTTATTTAACTCCTCTTTATAGTTTTTTATTGTTTCTTTAAACTTTAAAATTGTATTCTCTAGGGTATCTTCACTTTGACCTCCAGATGCATTTTTATGTCCACCGCCACTGAAATATTTTGCTGAATATTCATTCACCGCGAAATCACCCTTGCTTCTGAAACTCATTTTCACCCTTTCTGTTCTGTCAATGATCAAAACACTCATCACAACTCCCAAAATACTCAATCCAAAATTAACCAAACCCTCAGTATCTCCAGTTTTTACATTGAACATTTCCAATTCTTCTTTATTGAGGGACATTAAAGCCACTTTACCATCTTCAATCAATTCCATTTTATGATATAAGCAGTAGCCAAATAAACGACTTCTATCGGGGCTAAAAACATCATAAATACGCTCATGTATCTGAATATGCTGTGCACCATGCTCCATCAATTTTGCAGCAATGATATGCGTTTTTGGCTTCGTATTGTTGTGTTGGAAATTTCCAGTGTCTGTCATTAAACCAGTATAGAAACAGTCAGCCATCGGTTGGGTTACAAAATCAGGTCCAAAACAATCTTCTATCCATTCAAAAACCAACTCACATGTACTACTAGAATGATTATCCCAATAAGTAAAAGTAGAAAAGTTTTCCGGGTCCAAATGATGGTCTATCATAACTTTGTCAATGCTCATTTCACCAATCAATTCACCTAATTGATTGATTCTAGATAATCGGTTAAAATCCAAACAAAACACCAAATCTGTCTCCTTTAAAAGATCTTTTACTCTTGATTCGTTTCCTTCATAAATAATTACAGAATCATTTTCTGGTAACCACGATAGAAAATCAGCATAATCTGTAGGCGTAATGACATACACCTGGTCAATCATTTGCTTCAAAAACCCATATAATCCGAGCGATGAACCCATTGCATCACCATCAGGTTTGTGATGTGTTGTAATCACTGCACGCTTATATTGCTTGAGTTTTAGCCTCTCTACCAATAAATCTGTTGAATCAATTCTCATTACTTCTGCAAAAATACGGCAAACGATAGGTAAATTTGCATCAAATGAGTCGTAAAGAATATCAATTATATACATTAGACAATGGTTTAAGGGTGGCTCATCTGAAAATCTCTTCAACTTTACTCGTGCATTGTGGCTTTATTATCCATGCCGGAAGCAGAAATGATGGAGAAATTCCAGGTTTAGCACATGCCCTTGAACACATGGTCTTCAAAGGCACACAAAAAAGAAAAACCATTCATGTTTTAAATCATTTAGAAGTTGTTGGAGGCGAATTAAATGCATTTACAACCAAAGAAATGACAGCAATCTATGCTGCTGTTGAAAAACGACATTTGAGCAGAGCCATTGATATTTTATGTGATGTAACATTTCGATCAACCTTGCCAGATTCCGAATTAATCAAAGAAAAAAAGGTAATTAAAGACGAAATTAATATGTATCTCGACACCCCAGAAGAGAATATTTATGATGAATTTCAAGAAATTATTTTTGGCGATCACCCCCTTGCTCATAATATTCTTGGAACTCCAGATTCTGTTGATCTAATTACCCGAGACTCATTGCAACAGTTTGTAGATAACCACTACCAATACCCAAATATGGTTTTTGCGGTGGTAGGAAATGTTTCCATTGACAAAGTGATATATAATTTAAACAAATTTCTCCCTCAAGAAAATAGAAACATTACTGTTCCCGATCACAAGAAATCTCCAATAATCTATAAACCATCCTTTCAAAAAAAGGAAAGTGATTTTAGCAATGCATACGCAATAATGGGCGTTCCTGCTTTCGAAGAAGATCATAAAAATAGATTTGGATTGCTTCTTTTAAATAATTTATTGGGAGGCCCTGGAATGAATAGCCGTCTTAACTTATCTATCCGAGAAAAATATGGTTATACTTACCACGTGGAAAGTGGGTATCAAGCATTCTATGATGGTGGACTTTTCCATTGTTATTTAAGTGCGGAAGAAAAATATATCGATAAATCGATTGAACTGATTAAAAAAGAGCTTAAAAAATTAAAAGAACAAAAATTAGGAAAAGTTCAGTTAAGTCAAGCTAAAAATCAATTTATTGGGCAAATTATCATGGGCAATGAATCTAAAAATGGATTGATGATTCATATTGGAAAAGGAATCTTGAAACACAATAAAGCAATGAGTATTCAAGAAACCATCCAAAAAATTAAAAACCTAACAGCCGAACAATTGTTAGATATAGCAAATGAGGTTTTTGATTTCGAGAACTTCAGTCATTTGCAATATCTTCCAGAAAAATGAGCCAAAAAATAAAAAAACTCATCGAACAAGGCGAAGGTGTGAGTTTAGATTTTAAACAACTCATCCAAAATCCACACAAAATTGCCAAATCTATGGTGAGTTTTGCCAATACACATGGCGGAATATTGCTTATTGGTGTAAGAGATAACGGAAGTATTGCAGGTATCAAAGCAGAGGAAGAATTTCATATGCTTGAATTGGCAGCAAGTTTTTATGCTAAGCCGGAGATTGAATTCACGGTTGAACCCCATACAATTGAAGGAAAATCTGTTTTATTGGTTACAATTCCAATTGGCGAAAATCAACCTTATTACGCCAAAGGCGAAGATGAAAAATGGTGGGTTTACGTAAGAGTGAACGACAATTGTATTCTCGCCTCTAAAACCACTGTTGACTTCATGCACGCTAAAAAACATTCGGCGAAAATAACATTAGGCAAAATCGAACAAAATATATTGTCATATTTGAGGGAAAACGACCGCGTAACGCAATCAGAATTGTGCAAAATGTTCAATCTTGGCAATCGAAGGGTCGGTAGAATTTTAGTAGATTTAATGAGAATTCAGGCAATAAGAAGCCATACTTTAGAAAAAACAGAGTTTTTCACGCTGTTTTAAAAAAAAAGCCATTGCGTTGCAATGGCTTTTTCAATATTTGTTTTTTTGAAAAATTATTTTGTTGCTTCTGCAAATAATTCAGAAACTTTATTCCAATTAACTACATTCCAAAATGCACCAATATAATCTGGTCTACGGTTTTGGTAATGCAAATAATAAGCATGTTCCCATACATCTAAACCAAGAATTGGAGTGCCTTTGACTTCAGCAATATCCATTAAAGGATTGTCTTGATTCGGAGTAGAGGTAATCACCAATTTATGATCGTGAACAATTAACCAAGCCCAACCACTTCCAAAACGAGTTGCACCGGCACTTGCGAATTGCTCTTTAAAAGCATCGAAACTTCCAAAAGTAGCAACAATAGCATCCTTCAAAGCTCCAGTAGGTTCACCACCTGCGTTTGGTCCCATAATTGTCCAAAACAAACTATGGTTAAAATGTCCACCACCATTATTGCGAATAGCTGGTGTAAACTTGCTCATAGAGCCCATCATCTCTAACAATGTCATCCCTTCAGCAGCAGTGCCTTTGATTGCATTGTTAAGGTTATTAATATAAGCTTGATGGTGTTTTCCATGGTGAATTTCCATGGTTTTAGCATCAATATGCGGCTCAAGAGCATTCAATTCGTAAGGTAATTTTGGTAATTCGAACATATTTTTTTGTGATTAGTTTTAACAAATTTACGTTGTATTATTTTTAAGTGCAACGTTTATCTACAAGAATTACCTTTGAACCCACGAAAGAAAAATAAATGATTGAAAATATTTTATCAATTTTTGAACAAAATCAACTAATTGTGCTTGAAATCATTGCAGCTATGCTCACAACTTGGTGTGTAATTCTCGCAGCGAAGAATAAAATTTTAAATTGGCCGGTGAGTATGATAGCCTCTGTATTTTACTTTTTGCTGTTCTATAAAAACCATTTTTTTTCAGATGCTTACCTTCAAATTGCATTTTTAATCTTTCAAACCTATGGTTGGTGGTATTGGTCGAGCTTGAATCCCTCAAAAAAAGAAAAAGAAATCACCCATATCCCTCCAAAATTTGCCATCAAATTATTCGTATTGACAACAATTGTCTATGTTCTTTGGCTATTTTTTTACAAAAAAATAAATCCAACTGCTCGAATCCCTGAAATTGATGCTCTAACTACAGTCATAAGTCTTGCTGCACTTTACATGCAAGTGAAACATTGGGTTGAAAGTTGGATTGTATGGATTGTTGTAGATCTAATTTATATTCCAATGTATCTTTATGGCAATCAAAAAATTACAGCAGTTTTATACTTGTTGCTTGCTGCAATTGCGATAAAAGGATATTTCGATTGGAAAAGGATTTTCTCAAATCAAATAAAAAAAGAGGGCAAAAAGCCCTCTTCATATAAAATTTAACTAAAAAAATTTATTTTTTACCTGCTTCAGCAGCTGCTTGCATCAACGCACGCGTTGTTTTAACTGAAACTATTGCATTTTCTTTCGCATCTAAAATTTCCAAATTGACAACTTCAATTTGACGAACTTTAGCACTTTGACCGATTTCTAAAGTATCGATGACAACATCAATAAAATCAGGCATATCAGCAATAAGTCCTCTTACACGTAAGCGGTTAATTTTTGTTACCAATTTACCACCTGCACGAACTCCAGGAGAATTACCGACTACACGAATCGGAACTTCCATAATCACTTTCTTGCTTGCATCAACCGACATAAAATCAGCATGTATAATTGCATCAGAAACAGGATGAAATTGAATATCTTGCAAAATTGATTCGTGGTTAGTACCATCCAAGTTTAAGCGAACTTTATATACGTTAGGGGTATAAACTAGGTTTTTGAAATCTGCTTGGTAAATAGCGAAATGAGTTGCCTCTTTTCCTTCGCTGTAAAGAACGCAAGGAACTTTTCCTTCGTTACGTAATGCTTTTGCAGTTCTTGTACCAACTTCACTGCGCATTTCACCTTTTAATAAAATGGTTTTCATATTTTGTGATTAAATAAATTATTGATTTTGTTTGAGTTCTAAATTTGTTTGAGAAGTAAATACTTGTTTAAATAGTGAACTAATACTTCCATTTTCATGAACATTTCGAATAGCTCTCGCGAAAAGAGGAGCAACCGAAAGTACCTTAATTTTATCTATATGCTGTTTCAACGGAATGGTATCAGTGACAACCAATTCAGTTAAAACAGAGTTTTGAATATTTTCGTAAGCTTTACCACTTAATACTGGATGGCAACAAAGTGCTCTCACCGTTCTCGCACCTTTTTCCATCATCATAGCAGCCGCTTTGCAAAGCGTTCCACCGGTATCGATAATATCATCAATTAAAACAACATCTTTACCTTCAACATCGCCAATAACTGTCATATTTGCAATTTCATTGGCGCGTTTACGTTCTTTGTCGCAAATAACCATCGGGAGGTTTAATGCCTTAGCAACTTCACGAATACGGTTACTCGCCCCAACATCTGGTGCAGCAATAACCAAGTTGTCTTGGCTTAGTGCCCTTATATATGGTACAAAAATGATAGAACTTTCTAAGTGGTCAACAGGAAAATTAAAATATCCCTGAATCTGAGGCGCATGCAATTCCATGGTCATTACACGATTCGCACCAGCTGTTCCCAATAGATCTGCCACTAATTTAGAAGCAATAGAAACTCTAGGCTTGTCTTTGCGATCTTGGCGTGCATAACCATAATAAGGAATTACGGCAGTGATGTAATTTGCACTCGCTCTTTTAGCGGCATCAATGGCCATCAAAAGCTCCATGATATTGTCGCTATTCGGATACGTGCTTTGCACAATAAAGACATCGCAACCGCGAACACTTTCTTGAAAATTTGGTTGGAATTCACCGTCGCTAAAACGACTAACGATTAAATCACCTGGCGCAGAACCATAGTACTCGCAAATATTTTTAGTGAGGGAATCAGACGCGGAACCGCCGAATATTTTTACTGGATGTATTAATGATGCCATAACTTCGATTTTACTTTCTCTCAATGCCTTTGGGCACGGATATCATCAAACCTGCTTTTGTTGTCCGACTAGGGCTCGAACCTAGACTCTTCTGGACCAAAACCAGACGTGTTGCCAGTTACACCATCGGACAATTTTCGGACTGCAAAGATAATGATTTTTTCTTTTTGTCAAGAAGTTTTTGAAATTTTTTAGCAATTGATTGGAAATCAATATCTTCTAAATTAAACTTTTATTTCACAACCAACAATCTACTCACACTCTTCTTCGATGCATTCAATTGTACCACATAATTTCCCTTGCGCATATCCCTCAAATCTATCTCTATTTCAAATCTTCCAACCCCATATTCTTTTGGTTCTGAATAATATACCCTCT
>CAIRMY010000193.1 GCA_903879775.1 uncultured Bacteroidota bacterium | reverse complement strand
AGGTTTGTTTGAACCGTTTGCGTAGATTCGGAACATAGAGAAGTCGCAAGTGTGGCGAGGCCATCTCCAGTTGTCGGTTTCACCACCGAATTTACCTACATTTTCAGGAGGTGTTCCAACGAGGCGGATATCGCGATAAACTTCATAATACATTGCGAGGTATTGATTGCCATTGTAGAAGGAAGTAATTTCGATTACGTAGTTTGCTGCATCTTCACCAAGTGCTTTAAGGAGATTTCCTTTAACAACATTGATTTGAGCGTTGATTTTAGAAGTGCGATCAGCTTCTGGAGCATTGATTGCAACATTGTTAAATACTTGAGAAGTAACGTCTTCAATTTTACGAAGGAGCCCGATGTTAAATCCTGCACGACGTTCTTCTTGCATTGATTTAGCCCAGAATCCGTTTGCTAGGATATTGTCTTGCGGGGTTGCAATTTCTTGAATTGCATCATAACCACAGTGGTGATTTGTAAGGAAAAGTCCTTTCGAAGAAATAATTTCTCCCGAGCAGAACATTCTACCTTGCTTCGACATGAGTCGCACAACGGCATCTTTCGCTGAAGATTTATTAATTGAATAGATATCTTCTGCAGATAATTTCATACCACGGGCCTGCATTTTATCTTGAATTTTGCTAAGCAAAGTCAAAGGCCACATACCTTCATCGGCGCGTAGCGAGAGGATGCTCGAGGCTGCCAACAATAAACTGAGAATTCTTTGTTTCATAAAGAAGCAAAAATAACTAAAAAAATTGTGAAATTTTTTTAGTTGATTAGAATGGTTAAACAGATTATGGGATTACAGGAAAACTTGAACCCTTATAACGTTTAACGTTTAGTGTTTAGAGTTGGTCAGTTGGATTGATGTTTACGGGCGAAATTGAACCCTTATAAACCTCATAAACCTTTATAATCTTTTGTTTACCTTTGTAACAATGAACATTACCTTAATTGCTGGGGCTAGACCTAATTTTATGAAGATTGCGCCAATTATTGAAGCCATTGAAAAGGCGAAAGTAAGTGGAAAGGATATTGATTATCGTTTGGTTCATACGGGTCAGCACTATGACAAGGCAATGTCGGGTAGTTTTTTCGAGCAATTGAATATTCCCGAGCCACATGTGAATTTGGAATGCGGTGGGGGTAGTCAGGCTGAGCAAACGGCTGCAATTATGGTTGCGTTTGAAAAAGAATTGATGGCCAATCCTTGCGACTATGTTGTTGTGGTTGGAGATGTTACGAGCACCATGGCATGTGCCATTGTTGCCAAGAAATTGCATACAAAGGTTGCCCATGTTGAGGGAGGAATTCGCAGTTGGGATATTGAAATGCCGGAAGAAATCAATCGCTTGGTGACCGATAGCATCACCGATGTGTTTTTTACAACTTCGGAAACTGCAAATACCAATTTGAGAAATTCCGGTGTTGCAGAAGATAAAATTGTTTTTGTGGGCAATACAATGATTGATACGTTGTTAAAGCATCAGAAGAATTTTGTTGCACCGTTGTTGTGGAATTCTGAGGGACTTTTACCGAAGGAATATTATGTGATGACGTTGCACAGACCATCGAACGTTGACGATGCAGAACAGATGCGCAGTATTTTTGAAGTGATTGAAAATTCATTAAAGGGCAGCAAAGTCATATTCCCGGTTCATCCAAGAACTAGAAAGAACATGGAACTTTTTGGAATTCAGCCTAATAATGTTGTGATGGCTGATCCGATGGGATATTTTGAATTTAACTATTTGGTGAAGTATGCAAAGGGTGTGGTTACCGATTCGGGAGGAATTACAGAAGAAACCACGGTGATGGGGGTTCCCTGCATTACGATGAGAAACAGCACTGAGCGTCCCGAAACCTGCGACATTGGAACGAATGAATTGGTTGGAACAAATCCCCACGATTTGGCAATAGCCTTGGAAAAACTGCAATCTGGCAATTGGAAAACTGGCAGCATACCCCCATTGTGGGATGGCAACACGGCTGAGAGGATTGTTTCTTATTTAGTGTTTAATGTTTAGAGTTTAGCGTTAGTTGGATTGAGGTTTTCGGTCAAATATTGAACCCTTATAAACCTTTATAAACCTTTATAAACCTGTTTAGTGTTTAGTGTTTAATGTTTAGCGTTGTTTAGTTGGATTAAGGTTTTCGGTCAAATATTGAACCTTCATAAACCTTTATAAACCCTTATAAACCTGTTTAGTGTTTAGTGTTTAATGTTTAGAGTTTAGCGTTAGTTGGATTAAGGTTTTCGGCCAAATATTGAACCTTCATAAACCTTTATAAACCCTTATAAACCTGTTTAATGTTTAGTGTTTAGCGTTGTTTAGTTGGATTGAGGTTTACGGCCAAATATTGAACCTTCATAAACCTTTATAAACCTCCTAAACTTTTATTAGCGAAGCGTCAACGTTTATTTATGTTTATAATTGTTTAGAGTATTGCTAAGCGAATTTAAAAGCCGGAACTTTGTAATTTAATTTGAAAATAAGTTAATTATAATTTACTTTTGTATGAAATGTTCTGAGGCATTGAGGATTTTGGAGGATGATGGTTGGTATGGTGTGTCGCAGAAGGGTTCACATCTGAAAATGAGGCATAATCATAAATTGGGGGTTATTGTTTTTCCAAACCATGGTAGTAAGGAACTGGGAAAAGGTTTGGAACGAACTTTGTTTAAGCAGGCTGGAATCGTAAGGAAATGAGGTAAATGATGAAAAAGACAAATACAAAATTTGAGATTCAGGTTGAAATTACAAATACTGGATATTCCGCATATTCAAATATTGCTTTTGGTGAAACAATATTCACTACCGGTGACAATATCACTGAGTTAATCGATCATTTAGTTGAATCATTGAATTTATTGTTGGAAGAAAGAAATCAATATATTGATAGCAGTAATTTGATCTTGAATTTAGACTTCAAACAATTTTTTGATTTTTATAAGGTGTTAAACGCCAAATATTTGGCTGAAAGGATTGGCATGAATCCTTCCCTTTTATCGCAATATATCAATGGTAAAAAACTTCCTTCTGAAAAGCAAAAGATAAAATTATTACATGGCTTGAACACAATTGGCAATGAGTTGATACAATTGAAGTATTTTCATTAATTGAATTGCTCTGCGTTGCTTCGCATAAACTTGTTTAGTGTTTAGTGTTTAATGTTTAGAGTTTAGCGTTAGTTGGATTGAGGTTTTCGGCCAAATATTGAACCTTCATAAACCTTTATAAACCTTCATAAACCCTTATAAACTTTTCTTATCTTTGTAGCAATGAGAATTTCGATCAATTGGCTGAAGGATATTTTACCGACTTCTGTAGGTGCACAAGATATTGCTGATAAACTCTCGGTGAGTGGCTTGGAAGTTGAACATATTGAAGAATGGCAGAGTCTTCCGGGTGGACTTAAAGGATTTGTAATTGGAGAGGTTTTGACCTGTGTGCAACATCCTAACGCCGATAAATTGAAATTAACAACTGTCAATATTGGTTCAGGTGAACCTTTGAATATTGTTTGTGGTGCTCCAAATGTTGCTGCCGGCCAAAAGGTCATTGTGGCAACCGTGGGTACAGAAATTAACATGAAAGGAAAAGATCCTTTCGTCATTGCCAAATCTAAAATCCGTGGCGAAGCCAGCGAAGGAATGCTTTGTGCAGAAGATGAAATGGGAATGGGCACCAACCACGATGGTATTTTGGTGCTACCAAACGACGTGGCAGTAGGTATTTCAGCAGCCGAATATTTTGGTGTTGAATTGGATACGGTGATAGAAATCGGATTGACAGCCAACCGCGGTGATGCCGCTTCGCACCTTGGGGTTGCGAGGGATTTAGCAGGGTTGTTGGGTTTATCTGTCCCTCAGAAAAATGTCCCTCATTTGCCAAAAAACTCAGATAATTCAAAGGTTTCTGTTGATATTTCAGACGACCAATTGAGTGAGCGTTATTTGGGTATTCGTGTTGAAGGTATGAAAATTGCACCGTCGCCAAAGTGGCTTCAGAACCGTTTGAAAGCCATTGATATTGAACCGAAAAACAATGTTGTTGACGCAACAAATTATATTTTACACTCTGTAGGTCAGCCAGTTCACGCTTTCGATGCAGATCAATTGAATGGAAAAGTGAGTGTTCGACTTGCCAAGCAAGGTGAGAAAATTTTGTTGCTCGATGGCAATGAAAAAGAACTCAACGAAAATGATATTGTGATTGCCGACGAAGCCGGACCACAAGCAATTGCTGGGGTGATGGGCGGAAAATTGTCTGCAGTTTCAGAAAATACAACCAATTTATTCTTAGAAATTGCCCATTTCCATGCGGGTTTTGTGAGGAAAACGGCAAAGCGACATGTGATTAACACCGATGCATCTTTCAGATTTGAAAGGGGTATCGATAAGGCAAATATTGAATTGTATGGTCGTGCCTTGGCTGACCTAATTGTGCAAATTGCCGGTGGCGAAGTGGTGGCATTCAACGATGTTTATCCTAAGCCTTTTGTGGCCAACGTGATTGATTTACAATTCGATGCAATCAATAAATTTAGTGGAATCGACATCCCTCAAAATGATGTTGTTTCAATTTTATCGAGCCTAGGATTTGGAGTAAAAACGGAAGGAAATGCCTTGAAAGTTGAGGTTCCATCTTGGCGCAATGATGTTTCTGAAGTGGTTGATTTATATGAAGAGGTGATGCGAATTTACGGTTTCGATCAAATTCCAATGAGCGGTAAAATGCAAGTGTCGTTGGGCACTTTTGAGGGAATGCGTAAGCGCAAAATTGAGAATAAATTGAGAGCCTATTTGGTGTCGCAAGGTGTTTACGAAGCATCTACAAATAGCTTAACATCAGCAACTTGGTGGGATGAAAATGATGCATTGGTGCATTTGAGCAACCCATTGAGTTTTGATATGGGGGTGATGCGCAAGAGCATTGTTCCGGGTTTGTTGAATTCTGTTTCTTTTAATAAGAATCGTCAAGCCGATAAAGTTTCGTTGTTTGAAATTGGCCGTACTTATGAGAAGTCGGAAAATGGATTCAAAGAAACACCGATGCTGAGTATGGTGTTTTGGGGTAAGAATACGGTTGAAAGCTGGGAATCTGCACAGAGAAATGTTGACTTTTACGACATTAAGCGCCTGTTGACAGGGGTTTTGAGCAGTGTTGATAGTGGATTGTCGATAGACGACATTCAAATTGAGGTTGTGAAAGGTGCGTGGATGAAGAAGGCCGATTTGTCGGGTACCGTTTTTTCAGTGGAAATTCCAATGAAAAAGTTGATGAAACCTGCCAGAAAAGCGGTGAAATATACTGCGCCTCCGAAGTTTCATACCATGCGTAGAGACTTGAGTTTGGTGGTTGACAAGGCAGTTACATTTGCTGAATTGCAGAAGGTGATTAAGGGACAAAAAATTCATTTTTTAACTGAAACAAATGTGTTTTCTGTTTACGAAGGCAAGCCGTTGGAAGACGGTAAAAAGGCCGTAGCATTGTCGTTCCATTTGAACAAATCTGATGCTACTTTGACCGATAAAGAGGCTGATGCTGCGATGCAAAAATTGATGACTGCATTTGAGAATACGGGTGCTGTGATTCGTCGTTAATATTTGTCAATTAATAAGATACAGATGAATACAGTAACCATTGATATTGGAAATACACGTGTAAAAGTTGCGATTTTCGATGAAAATGGTGGTTTGATAGATCTGTTTACAGATCCAGATTTAGCTGAATTAATGGCTCTGAATGAGGGCGCGAAGGTGATTTATTCATCGGTCCGAAATTTGAATAGCGTAGATTTTCCGGAGGGACATTTATTGGCGTTGAAACGGTGCAATGCGGTTGAATTCGATCATGAACTTTGTGGTGATTTGACCATTGAAATTGAGCAGATTGAAACATTGGGGAAAGACAGATTGGCGGCGGTGATGGGAGCAAAATTTTTGGTTCCTGGAAAAGATGTGATGGTTGTGGATGCCGGAACTTGCATGACTTATGATTATTTATTGAAGAACGCAAAATATATTGGAGGAGCCATTTCTATGGGTTTGAACATGCGGTATTTATCGTTACATGAATTTACCAGTAAACTTCCCAAGCTTTCGAATGGTGATGAACTGGCGGAAAGCATGGTGGGTCTTGATATTGGGGGACATACGCAGGCGGCCATACAATCGGGAGTGCTAGGCAGTATTTTCGATGAAATTGGTTCTAGGATAGATAGATTTAGGTCGAATTATGCGGATTCTGCAATTATTTTAACGGGTGGAGATGCAGAGTTTTTGGTGAAACACATTAAAAACGAGATATTTGTGGAACCTCTATTGGTACATTACGGATTATATCATGCAGTTCAATCAGCTTAAAAAGTTTCTCGGCGTTTGTTTATTGGGAATTTCATTTGTTTCGTTGCAGGCGCAAGGAAGCGGTCAGAATACGACAAGATCTCCTTTTAGCAACTATGGTTTTGGTGAATGGACACAAGGCAACTTTTTGCAGGCGAATACTGCAATGCACACGCATTCAGGATATTACTCTTATAGTTTATACAATCCAGCTACTGTTGGTAGCGTTCGTTATACCACGTTAGACATTGCAGGAAATTATAAAGAAGGCATCGTAAAATCTGGCGATGCTGGTCAATCTTTCACTGGTGGCGGTTTGAATTATTTGAGTTTGGCGTTGCCTGTTTGGAAGCACATTCAGAAGAAGGTGATTGGTTACGACAGTGCCAAGAAGGCGAAGATTTTTAGATATATCCCACATGGTGCAGCAACTTCTTTGGTGTTGAAGCCTATGACAACTGTAGGATATCAGTATTTTATTGACAATGCTTCTCCAATGCCGAATAGAACTGCTCATACTGGTTCTGGGGGAGTGAATGTGTTCCAATGGAATACAGGATTCAGATTTGGAAATCATTTTCAAATTGGGTATGGTTTGGGATATGTTTTTGGTACGTTAAAGGACAACACATTGTTTAGTATCATTGACAGTTTACAATTGGGCTTAGTTGAAGATGCAACATCGGTTATTGTGAGAGGGGCACAGCAACAACTGGGCTTTTTAACGAGTTTTAAAATTGACAGCACCTATCACAAATTTGGGGGTTCGTATGAAATGTATTCTGGCATGACGGGTGCAGAAAATCGAATGGCGCGAAGTTTGGAATATTCTGCGGGATATACCTCAATTCGCGATACAATTTTAAATGTGTCGAATTCAGCACGCGCTTTTGATATGCCAACTTCGTATGGTTTGGGTTATAGTTTTCAATTTCGTAGACTGTTTAGTTTGAGTTTGGATTATAGAAAGCAAGTTTGGAGTTCGAATCCGTTTTTTGATACAAAGGGAAAATATACTGATAGGTCTGATTATGGTGTGAGTTTGGTGATTCATCCAAGCGATGAAAAAGCGGCATCGGAGAGAAAAATGAAGTTGCCAATTCGTTTTGGTTATATGTTTTCGAACACACAGCAAATTTTCAGTTCTGGAGGTGCAGAGCATCAAATTCAAGAGCAGCGATTGAGTTTCGGATTTGGGTTGCCTTTAATTCAGAGGTATTACGACAATTCGGTGATTACCAATATGGTGAATATCAATGTTCAATATTTACAGCGTGGTGTGCCGGGGACTAATTTACCGAGGGAGCAATACATTGTGGTAGGCTTGGGATTACAACTTGGCGACATTTGGTTTGCCAAGCGCAAATATGATTAATTGATGAGGGGAATAGGTTTATTCTGTGTTTTTCTTTTTGTGGGACTTTTGGGTTGCACTGAATTGGAAACTTCGGCCTATAGGATTAAGAAGCGCGATTCAATTGTAACGAAGGAGTATGCAGAAAAAATCAGCATTGATTATACTGATTCAGGTAAGATTCGTGCGAGGGTATTTAGTCCTATTTTGGTTGCAGTAAAGCAAATTCAGCGTCCTTACATGGAGATGAACAAAGGCTTGAAGGTCGATTTTTACGAGGCAGATGGCGACATTCAGAGTTATTTAACAGCGGAATATGGCATAAGTTATCCTGAAGAAAAGAGAATTGTTGTTCGGAGGGATGTCGAGATTTTGAATGTAAAAGGAGAGCGATTGAACACAGAGGAGTTGATATGGGATCAAGTGAGGGGTAGAATTTTCACGGATAAGAATGTAACGATTACCACCAAGGATCAGATTATCATGGGGGTAGGATTAGAGAGTAACCAATCATTTTCAGATTGGGAGATATTAAATGTAACTGGATCATTAAACGTACCACATGATAAAATACCACATCCTCGCTCTGTTGTGCCTGGTCGCGGCAGGTATTAGCCTGATTGAGATCTTATTTATAATGCAATCGGTTGGAGTTTATTACACAGCTGTTCAATTTTGGTTGATGGTTTTTGTATTTTTATTCAGCTTAGTCATTTATTTTCGGGTGAAGAAATTGCGCAAGGTAGCGATGGAAGAATCGGAGAGAAATTTGGCAAGCCAGAGGGCAAAAAATCGTCCTTCAAAAAAGTAAAAACACATTATTTTATTGAATTCGACGTGAAACATTGGGTTATTCGCATTAATTCTACACGATAATCACATTTTAAACCAATGATTGTTAGTGTTTTGCGATGCCATAACAAAAATTTCACACCTTTTCCACATATTTATTAACATTTTTACAGACTAGTTGGTATATTTGCCACACTATGTTAAAAAATACGACACGCGAAAAAATATTAAAACGCTGTTTTGAAGCGATGGAGGTTGTTGGATTTGAGGCTTTGCGAGCAGACAAAGAGGTATTGAATTTAAATATTTCTAAGGGGGCATTGTATCATTATTTTCCAACGAAGCTCGACATAGGGTATGCAATGGTTGATGAAATTATTAAGCCAATGTATGAGAAAAAATGGTCGGGGCTTATTGATAGAACTGAGGGAATATCGTCTACAATTTATCAAATTATTGAATCGGAAAAGCAGGAAGCAACGGAAAAGAAGATACTTCGTGGCGATGTGTTGTACAATTTGATGTTAGAGATGAGCGGTGTTGATTTGAAATTCCGTCAAAAGCTTGAAGACGT
The DNA here is from genome assembly GCA_903879775.1 of uncultured Bacteroidota bacterium. Taxonomy (GTDB): domain Bacteria; phylum Bacteroidota; class Bacteroidia; order NS11-12g; family UBA955; genus VMCP01. The sequence continues at coordinate 1,329 of CAIRMY010000193.1, read as the reverse complement.
TTTGGAAATGCAGGTAAAGATTTTGCAAAAATCGTTACTTTCAGGAAAATCCAGCAATGAAATCAAACCTGGTGTAGATTCTCGTTCAATGGCATATTTGCTTATTGGTCAATTGCATGGATGTTATGCGATTGCAAAAACCCGCGCATCGAAAGACGTTTTTGTTTCGATGGTGAATGGATTGCATAAGCAGTTGATTGATGTGCTTTATGTGAGTGATCCATCTAGGGTTGTATCAGTTTCGGCTTGAAAAAGTTTATAAAAGTTTATGAAGGTTTATAAGGGTTTATATGGGTTTAAATATAAACCTGATAAACCCTTATAAACCTTCATAAACACAACAATCTTATAAATCCAGCATTTTCTTTTTGGTTTTATAATCCTGAACCAAGAATTTATTTCGGGCACCTTGTCCTGTTTGACTTAACAACGTTCCATTTTCTTTACAGGTTTTGAGCCAGTGTTCGGTTGAGCAAACCCATTGTGAGCAATCGCTGATAACCACACCACTCATTTGTGAACACACCACAGCAACTTTGTCTTTCACGGTGTGAAAAATCATGCTGTTATCGGAATTGATCATTGGGGTGAAATACAATTTGTACTTAGCACCTTTAAAATTGGGGATAAACGGATTGAGTTTGCAGCCCATTTCTGCTTGGTTATGAATGAGTTCAACGAGTTGATCGTATTCTTGCAATACACGTTTGCCGATTTCTGTATTTTCGAACATCCCACATTCTTTGTAATGGTGAATTTGGTAGAGTGTTGAATACAGTGTTTCGTAGCTCCATATTTCGTGAGAGGCTACTTTTAAATATTTCTCTGCCAATTTAATGTGTGGACTTTCGAGTTTGGAATCGAAGGTAAAGGGTCCACTATTGAATTTAGGATTTTTAATAAACTCGCGATTCCAAATGAATGTTTTAAATGCTGCCAAAGCTGGAAACCACATATAATAAAAGAAAGGTATTTCTTTGGCTCCATAAGTAATTTGAGAATGTGGTAGGTGGATACATCGATCGAGCTTGGCTTCAAGTTCTTTATAGAAATCGCTAGAAGTGTAATTCTCAAAATTGAGGGGTTTATATTCTCCACTCAGCCAATTTGGATTCGTTTGAGCAAGTTTATTTAGATCGATATCAAACTCTTTTGCTAAAACAATCAATTCATCTGCACGCAAGCTTCTAGGGTTTTTAATTCGGCGATACGCTGAATCTTCCGATATGTTTAATAGGTCGGCCATCATAGAAGCTGTTCTCAATCCCATTTTCTTTGTCTTTTGAGTTAAGATTTCTGTAAAAGTGTCAATCATATATTTTTATTTTT
>CAIRMY010000192.1 GCA_903879775.1 uncultured Bacteroidota bacterium | reverse complement strand
GGTATTGTATTGCATGGTCCAGCTTGTACCGCCGTTGGTAGTTTTGTAAATGCGACCCGAGTTTCCGCCTGCCGCCCAACCAAGCGAATCGTTCACGAAAAACACATCATCATAACGGCCTGCCGACGGTATGTTGAGCGTTGTCCACTGGCTGAAGGCAGACAAGGCCAGTAGCATGAAAATGATATAGAATTGAATTTTCATAGATGTGCTGTAAGATTAAGCAAAAGCGATAAGCTACTGCATTTCTGCTTTATAATGAATTAATTCACCGAGTTTTTTATTCATCCGACGAAAAAAACGTGTATAATTGGTTTCACCTTATGGAACAAATCGAGAGTTTATATTTTTATTGGCATCGTTGCCATTTACCCGAAAAGATTCTGCAAAAATTTTCTCGATATCATCGGTTTCGCCATACTACATTGACTTATTGAAATATATCTAAAGCTAAATCTGTAAGTGACCAATATGAGGCACAAGCACCGAGGTTGATTTACAGATAATTCTGAGCATAACCAGGGTGAATCCACATTAATCAGCAGATTGACGAAGATTTGAGTAAAATCTGCTACGCTTTTCTCTCAATGCCAATAACACATGATTGAGATAAAGAGCAATTGTGATAAGTGAAACCGGGATTACATGGATACAAAATCGATGAAAATAGCCTTGCACTTCAAAAATAAGATAAGGTAGAAATGACGCATACAAACAAAGAATGATAGAAATATATTTTCGATTATGGTTTCTCAAAATTTGAAAAAGCAATAAAATACTGGCAAGAATACCAAACAGAAAAATAAATTTAAACCACAGAAAACTTTCTCCTCTCGGCAAGCACAAAACAAATGCCTTTGAAAACGTCAAAATTGCATGTGTGAATGAAATATCATGGTGATCAAAAAAACTTAAATTTTGCAAGCAAATTTTCAGTAAAAGCAGAACGATTGATGCGACAATATAGAGGATATACTTCCTAAAATCACTATAATTAAAGACATTAAAATATTTAATTTTTTCCGGGAGCAGAAAAAGTCCAAATGAAGTAATTACAATTATATGTTCTGTACGAAGCCATATCGCAATTGATGCTATCAGGCCAGCAAGATGTAGATACTTCTTTGAATCTGAAAACAATTGTTTTATAACTAAGTACAAACTAAGAATCATAAAAAAAGCTGCAACTATTTCCTGAAGACCTGAACCAATAAATCTGTTCAGCCCTGGTTTTAGGATAGTAAAAAGAAATAATAAAGCTATTGAAAACGAAATATAGTTCCTGCACTTTAGTAAATTCAAAATCAGATATAATAAATACGAAATGCCCATAATACACCACACGTCAAACATATTCTGACTAAACGAACTTTGGCCAAAGAATACATGAAATACTCCCACAAAAAATCGATATAGCGGTTGATACACCATAGATGCTTCGCCCCAATTGATCCAATCACCATCTAAAACTATATTCCTTGCAAAGCGCTGATAGGTTAGCCAGTCATCACCTATTGAATACCATTTAAATAACTGTAATTGAGATTTAAAATAACTAAAAAAATGAATCAGAACGATGGAAAATCCGAAGAAAAAATCGGCCTTGAAATTTGATTTTTTTCGAGCCCAAGAAATAAATAGCGATACAAAAGCATAAAGCAAAACAAAGTTGGCTAAATCATCAAGTCTTATTCCAACATAGTGCTTAACAAATGCCAAAAGCGATATGCACAGGGTATAAAATGAATAGCTTACAAAGTCTACCTTTAGAAATTTGAGTGTTTCAACAATCCAAAATCCAACTATGATTAGCGTCAAAAGATTCAATAAAACACAAATCAAATAGATCAAATGAGTATGATGTTGTATAACAAATTTTTCAGGTATTAGAGTATGAACATTTCCTTGCCCCAAAATAGTTCTTTTAACCCCATTGCAATCACTCAATATATCAAAACACCAATCCTTTCCATTGAATAGCAGTAAGCCATTCAAAACATAAATTCCTGGGCCTAATGTCACTTCTGAAATGCGCGGAATTGATTTGCATAAACTGTCATTTTTGGGGATTATATGCTTTTCATTTATTGTTAGATAGGATCCATTTTTTAAACCTAAAATTTTTGAAAAATCCAATTTAATATTCTGTTCAACCTCAAGATGTGTTTGAATTTCTAAGCCTAAACTTATTGTGTCTCTGCTATTATCTTTTCGGCAATTGATCCATTCTGCCGGAAAATGCTCTTTTGAGGACAATGGTTTTGAAATGATAAATTCAGCTTGTTTTAACCAAATACCCTCATACGTTTTTTGACACTTTAAACCCTCGGGTGTTAATGAATAAACTTTGGCTTCAATACCCTGTGAAGGGAAAAGCATATTGCCAAATAGCTTAGTAAGAATTCCAATCAATAAGAGCCATTTAATTCTCTTGGACCTTAAAAAATTAGCGTTAAATATGTAAAGTAATGGAAATACTATGATCAGTAAAATTGATTTTTCAATGGTATCGAAAGGCAAACCATTTAACCAAAATTCAAATTGGCGAAAGGGAATTACAACAAAAACAACAAGCATTAGCAAACCAACCTGCTTAGATTGCGCTATGTACTTTCTAAATTTATTGATTAGCATATTTTGAAATAAATCAGGCCGAGACATACTGCGATAAATTGCTGGTGGTCCAGGTTGTACCACCATCCACCGATTTGATTACGAATGCCGGCTCCGACCAAATGCCGC
>CAIRMY010000191.1 GCA_903879775.1 uncultured Bacteroidota bacterium | reverse complement strand
ATTCGTTTTTGAGTCATTTCTATGAGTTTTATAGCATGTTAAATAATCTTGGAGGTTTTTCAAGTTTTTGAAAATTTTTAAAATACAAATTCAGGGTGTTTGTATTGTTAGAGAATAACTTGTGTATATGCATTTTTATTTGTAATATTGTTTTGCCGAATTATGCAGTTTTCAAAGAATATATTTAATTTTAGTTGCGCAATTCAATGTTTATTTAATAAACGTTTTAAATTGTCTGCAAATATTTCAAATGTTAAATTTATTTTTAGCATTTTCTTTTTGTTTTTATCTGTTTCAGCAAATGCGCAAAACATTTCTGGGTTTATAGAGAACAAAGGTCAGTTTTATGATCAGCTTGGGAAGGATGTAGATGCGATTAAATTTATACATCGTGGAGGGAATGGTTTAACCACACAGTTCTTGAAGGATGGATTTAGTTATGAACTTCAAACCCGTAAGAATAAATCGAAAAAGAATCCACTTGCCAACGATCTTTTTTTGATTCACAGGGTTGATATTAAGTTCAAACATTTGAATCCACATTGTGAAATCATATCAAAGGGAGAAACCGAAACAAGTTTAAATTATTATTTGAGAGGCAAGCACATTGAAGACGTAAATACATTCGATGAACTCATTTACAAAAATGTATGGCCAAACATTGATGTTAAATTTCAATCGAAAGGAATTCAGTCGGGAGTTAAATATGAATTTATTTTGCATGAAGGGGCGAAAATTGAAGACATCCAATTTGAAGTTTTGGGTTCAAACGGAATTGAAATTCCCAAAAAGCATTCAGATGAGTTAAAGATTAAAACGAGTTTGGGTGTCGTTACCGATAAAATTCCATTTTCATTTGAAACTGATGGTAAAACAGAAACCAAGCGATTTGCCAATTGGAAGTTAATTTCTGAAAATACTGTTGGCGTTAATATCAATCTTTGGAATCCTAAACATCAGTTGGTGATTGACCCTCAACCAATCTTAATTTGGGGAACTTATTATGGAGGTGTAAACAAAGATGAAGGTAAATCAACAGACATTGATTCGAATGGTAATCCAATATTTTTAGGGGTATCAAGTTCAACTGGATTAACAACCACTGGTGCACATCAGACAGTTTTACGCGCTAACGATGATATTTATCTATTGAAGAAAAACAAAGTTGGAGGTTCAGGTAGTAAAATATGGTGTACTTATTTTGGTAGCGACTCAGTTGAAACTGCTGGTTCAGTTGCGGTAGATAAATTCCAGAATATAGTGATTTGTGGTGCAACACGTGGCGATAATTATATCGCTTACAATGCCAAAAATCAATCTGCTCGAGCAGGTTTAGATGATGGATTCATCGCGAAATTTAAAAATACTGGTAAAATTATTTGGTCTACTTATCTAGGGGATATTGACAATGATGCAGCGTTAAGTGTAAAATGCAATGACACATTCATACACGTTGTTGGCGTTAGTCAGAAACCAGGTTCATCAGCCTCCGCAAAGCCAAATAATATTGCTACTTCCAACGCTGTAAGTAACGGTGCAAAATCTGTTCAAGCAAATCAAACAGATGCTTTTTATGTAAAATTGGATTCCGCGGGACGCAGGTGTTATGGTATGTTTATGGGAGGTAAAGATGACGATCAATACTCGAGTTTATTTGTAAACAAGGCTGGTGAAGTTTTTTTGTATGGTACTACAGCTTCTGATACAGGAATTGCATTAAAAGTAACTGCAAGTTCAAAAAGTAGTTTGAAAGATGCTTTCATTACAAGAATTTCCAAAAACAATAAATTAGTTTGGAGTAAATATTTCGGGGGAAATGGAAATGATGAAAGTTCCGAAATTGTGGTAGATAAAGACACAAGTATTTATATATCTGGATTTACAAAATCAAGTAATCTAGCAACAGCTGGATCCCATCAAACTGTCTTTAATTTAAATGTTTCCAATACAACGTATGACGGGTTTCTAGCCAAGTTGAAAAATAATGGAAACGTTACTTGGTCAACCTATTATGGTGGTACTGGCGACGATATGGGGTTTGGTTTGGCCATTGATGATTTCAACTATTTGTATCTGGTAGGTGTTACGAATTCCAATAATTCTTATGGTTCGGGCGCGAGTAAAAAAACTCAAATTATTGCTACAGACTCAGCTTATCAATTAAATAGAAATGGCGGTGAAGACGGGTTTTTAGTGAAATTTGATACCACTGGACGAAGAATTTGGGCAACTTATTTGGGCGGGGACAATACTGATAATATGAATGATGTTGTGAATGGTAAAGACGGAGATGTCTTTGTTATTGGTACAACGGCTTCTGACAATGCCAATGCTGCAAACCCTTCTGTTTTAATGCCAATTAAAACGGCGCTACAAGATACTTTTGGAGGTAGTTATGATGCGTACTTGGCTCGATTGAATTATTGTAAACGTTTCTTGGCCATTAAGATGGATACAGTTTGTGTTTTTGATTCATTGCAGCTCAGACTCACAAACGATTCTAATAAAATTACAGGTAGATCGAATTATACGTTGAAATGGAATTTAGTCTTTCCAGCTTCCTATAAAACTTCTTGGACAGGCCCAAATAATTTTAAATCGGCACTTCAAAATCCTAAGCGCAAAATGACATTTGCCGATACTGGCTTATATATTGCAACGGTTACAAATGAATTTGGTTGTAGAGATACTGCAAAAATTAGAGTCAAAAAACTGAATTCACTCCCAACTGTGGCAATTACCTCCGCAAATAAATATTGTAGGTGGGATATAATTAATTTAACCGCAACTGCTACCAAAGGTAAAACATATACTTGGACGGGTAATAATTTTTCAGCAACGGGTAAATCTGTGCAGCGAAAATTTGCCTTTGCTGGTACCACCGATGGAAAATACAAAATCAGTGCAATTGATTCAAATGGATGTAAAAATAGTGATTCAATCATAATTACGGTTGGACCTGAAGGTAAAGTTTCATCAAATAGCCCTGTTTGTCCTGGTGATACCATACGCTTTTTCAATACAGTTAAAAATCTTAAAACAATAAAGTGGACAGCCCCAGGTAGTTCAACCTCATTCAGTACAATTGCAAATCCTAAAATACCAGGTGCAAATGCATCAAAAATGGGCGTTTACACTGCATACATTGAAGACATTAATGGTTGTAAGGATACCCAAACTGTCAATGTTACTTTACAAACGTGGTCAAATTTAACATTGCAATATGATACGTCTATTTGTGCAGGGTCAACTTGGAAAGTAAATGTAACAATTGCGGGAGGGGTGAGTGGTTATTCCTTCTATTGGACAGGACCAAATTCATATATCAACGGGAACGATTCCATTGCCATTGGCAATGTTCAAGCTGCAAATTCTGGAAAATATGTTCTTAAAATTATTGACAAAAATGGTTGTACACGATTTGATTCTATCAAATTATATGTAAGAACCAATCCAATTGCAAATTATTCGGTAAATCAGTACCAATGTTTTAAGAATAACAATTTCAAATTTACAAATACAAGCTCAAATGCTGCTGCTTACAAATGGACATTGGGTGATGGATCTGCGGCTCAAACAACAACGATTCCTACAAATAAATCATATTCTGCTCCTGGAACATATACGGTAAAATTATTGGCAACCAATAACTTTGGTTGTAGAGATAGCATATCTAAATTGATGTATGTTTACAATATGCCGGTTGCCAATTTTACTGTCAATAAAGACTCATTGTGTATAAACTCAACGACTGGATTTTTATTTACAAGTACGAGTACAATTGCCACAGGAGGTGGTACTCTAGAATACAATTGGAATTTTGGTGATTTTACGACAAGTACACTTCAGAATCCGATAAAAAAGTACACAAAAGACACAATTCGATTTGTTCGACTTGTGGTGAAAACTTCACCATATGGTTGTTTTGATACCATTACAAAAAAGGTTGTTATTAAACCAAAACCAAAGGCATCAATCAATTTGGTATCGTCTAGTCAATGTTTAACTGGCAATACATTTAGTTT
>CAIRMY010000190.1 GCA_903879775.1 uncultured Bacteroidota bacterium | reverse complement strand
GAAAAACCTATAAGTTGACAAATCCTTCAGTGGATTGGAGTGTATTTGATAATTTGCACTATCCGAAAAAGTAATGTGCGAATTTCTGCCCAATTGCCATGATTTATTCGTTTGGGCAAAAGCAATATGCCAGCCCAAAACAAGAAACAATCCAATCAACCACAGCCTTATTCTCATTTCATTAATAGACGATTTGGCGACCTGTCAAAATTTGGCTATTGAGGCATTCTACTTTTATTAATATCACACCGGAATAATTATTTAAATCTGTCCTACTTACATGGAATTCATTACCCAAGGTTAAATCAGAATTAATTTGTAGCAATTGACGGCCGTCTGCAGTATATAATGATACAGCTTTTATTTGTTGTTTGGTAGTTATTGTGAAATTATGTGAGGTAGGATTCGGCGACAAAGTAACAATTTGATGTTTATCGATATTACTTACTGCAAGTACTTGCAGGTCTTCACATGCGGTTGCAGTGCAAGGATTTGCGGTACCAATTGATTTAAAGTTGTTAATATTTTCCCAAATTGTCAAAGGTATGTTTTGATTTGGATTGTTTAAGGGAATCGTATTTTCATATTTCAAGAGACCAATATTTGTTGTATTCCCCAATGGGACTGCAATATTCGCGTAGTTACAAGGTAAATTGTGGAGATCACTATAAACATTGCCAGCACCGGTAGTGGAACCTCCGTCTAAAGGGATGTCACTCAATTTTCCATCAGGCCCTAATTTGATATCGTAAGCTAAATTCTCAAAAGTATTGCATTTGATGTTGAGCGTTTGATTGTTTCCCAAGATGTAAATGCCATTGTCATTGCGGCCACAAGTTGTTAACTGAATATCATTGGAAAAAGCATTTTTCTTGATGTAAGACAAACCATGATTGATTAGATTACCCATTTGAATGAATTTAATATATTGTTGAGTTCCTCCACCATGTGTGTAATTAAAGCTATTGTTATAGATGCCCACGCCGTTGTATGAATGAATCATCAGTGCGTAAGTAAACCAAACTCCACCCCCGTAATAATTGTTGTATGCATCAGTGTTGAAGTTGTACGTATTGTAACCAAATGAGAAATTATAGGTTCTACCTACAATTACACCCTCTTTGGTATCAGTAAAAGTTGAACTGCGAATTGCAAATTTATCATTCTTGTTTGATGTAGTATAATAAACGCCTAAATCCAATTTATTAAAACTACATCCTCTTGATAAAGCGGGGTTTGAAAAAGAATTGTCAGGACACGGGTCATCATCTCCATTGGCAATTCCACAACGATCACCATCCTTGGAGATATTTACCGTGGTATTCCAGGCATAGATGCCAAAACTAGTATTGTCAATTCCGTTGATTGGAGAATTGCCTGAAATGTTGTCAGTGAATGTGCAGCCACCAATGTTAATTCCTTTGCAGTTATAAAGAAAGATGCCTTTATAATCCGTAGATGGGGACCCCGGGAAATTGGGCATGTCGTTATCCCAAATAAAATCACAAGTCATTAGAAATGTACCTGACTGCAAAGGAAAACGATTACAAAAGTTATTTGAGAGTTCAATGCCGTATTCACAGTTTTTGAATTCAGTTTCTCTTACCCTTATAACTGCTCCGGTGTGATTGGTTGACGCATTGGATTGTATTCCATGTTTTCCATTGCGAACGAAAGAGGAGATTACCTCAACCCGAGTAGCGCTCGCATCTAGCACTCCTGCCCAGTCGGCTGGGGAGCAATTGCCGTTGTTATCAATTGTTGGGGCTGTGGTAAAGTGATAATCAGATTCACCAGCAATAATACCTTCCCAATAATTCGGAGAAAGCGCCTCTAAAATAGAGCCATTTATTACTCTCAAAACACCTTCCTTGTTAACCTGAATTTTCGCTGAATTGGATGTAAAATTGAAATGTGAATTATCGATTATTAACACAGCATTGGTGCCATCAACGGTAATGTTATTTGAGATGGAAAAACCCACAACATTCTCAATTGTGAGTGTACATCCTTGAACAATAATCCCAGCTGACGCCCCAGAAGGTATAGTGGAATTATTCCAGGTAGTATTTGTTGTCACTGTGACTTGTCCTTGGGCATAATTATGCGAAAATGCAAGCAGTGTAAATAGAAAAAAGCCTTTCAAATTCAGCTCTTGTCGACGGGTTAATTTGGTTTTACAGTGGAGCAAGCTCAACACCGAATTTAATTGTAAAATATTAATATTCATATTATTGATAATTGCTCGGAATAATCAGACAAATTGATCCTGGTTTAGAGGCGAATTAAAGTTGCTATCTGAGGTGTTGATCATTTGGCGAGGGAGATTTTCGTTATGTGCCCAGTGATGCAAAGTTTGGATTTCAGGTTTAATTATATTGTTTACTTAGAAATGCTATGCAATGGCCAAATTTGGTTAAATAAAGCTTCGCCATCTCAGTCCCAGAAGTTTTGTGGCCGACGAATAATTGGGTGACAAACTAAAACTACATTTTTGAATACGTCGTGATATAAATCTATCATGTAACTATCTTGATTTATTGATTAATTTGCCTAAAAAAAATATGACTACAAACTCTCACATCATTCCATTGAGTCAAGCGGCGCAAATGACTCATGCTTATCAAAATGCATCCCAATATCAGGGTAACACTATTTCTGGTATGATTGACGCCAATGCCTATCAATTATTACTTGCTCAACCAGGTTGCGTGGGTGTGAGAACCTACTTTGCCTTGGACCAGGGCGTGCTTACAATTGTTGTTGTTGGCGTGGATAATAATGAAAATGATATTGCAAATGGAATCATTTTAGATGGTGCTTCTCTTTGTCCTCCTAAGTGCCCTGCAAATTCGCCACTAATGTGATTTGAAATCTGACAACCGACTTATGGTTGATTATTATGATATAATTGAACTTTTATTGCTTTCATCGCTTTTTGTAAGAATTGGGTTATACAAGTGGTCCTGCAAAAGTGATTTCGATTTCAAATTTATTGATGTATTATTCTTTTCTATTATTTGTTTAGTTGGAAGTGTTTGGCTTCGATTGAACATTGGACATGAGTATTTATACAACTTTTTTCATTGTTCGTTTGCGATTGTCTTGCCGTTGAGCGTCATTTGGAAAAGAGCGGTTATCGAAAAATATATCATTGCTATGTTATTGGTGGCTTTGAATTTATATTTCATGAATTTGTATTTTATCATCATTTCAAACTTGCTCTTATTTATATTCATGGCACACAGAATTGTTAGTTTTACATTGAAACCTAGATATTTTAGGGAGAAAATCCCGGTTTATGTATCGATTTTGGTTTTTCTGATATTTACTCAACTAATTTTCCTGATAAGTCATATCAAATTGGAATGGAAAAATTCACAACTCGTTGGTTATTTTTTGTTTGTAACACAATTTATCTATCTAACTACTTTTATCATAGGCCATGTTTACCTCCGCAGATTTATTGTTGATTGAGATAGCCGGTGTCTTTTTGCCAGCTTTAATTGTAACAGTATTTTCTGTAGCGTTTAGTTATAGAATAACGGGTCGATATAACAGAGCAATCAAACGGTTGTATAAAATGAGTTTTAAGGGGGTAGATACAGAACGTAAAAGAATTGCAAGTGAAATGCATGATCATCTTGCGCTGCATTCAATTACGGTAACTGCGGAATTCGAAGCCCTCAAAAAACGACTCGATGGGGAGGATCTTGAAGCATTGTTAAAAATTGAATCATTGTATGATTTATTTCGATACCGGACACATCAAATTGTAGAGTACATGTACCCCAAAGGGTTTGTAGATTCTGATTGGGAGGGAAGTTTGATTCAATTGGCAAACCATACGTCGATGGGGGAGGTTAGAGTGACTTTTGAAACTTTTACGAAAGACGCTCCCAAATCAGAATGGTTACAACATACATATTGGGTGTTGCAAGAAATCATCACCAATGCGATTAGACACTCCAAAGTGAATAGAATTCAGTTATCTGTAAATAATGAAGAGGATGATTTTTGTATTTTTATTCACTACAGAGCCACGCCTGAAGCAATAGCCTGGTTTGATAAAAAAGCAGGAATTAAAAACGGAATGGGAACATTGATTATTAACGACCGTCTGGAGATAATTGGTGCTAAACTGTCTACGCGAATTAAGGATGGTGTAATGACTCATCTAATAAGAATAAAAAATGAAAATACTCATTCTTGATGATCATGATGCAATAAGAATGTATGTAAATCAATTGGTTGCGTCGATTGTGCCAAATGCTACTATTTTCTTGAGTAATTCGATTGAATCTGCCATTTCATCAATCAACGCTACTTCATCCGTAGACTTTGTGATTTGTGATTTAGAATTGAATTTTGGATGCAATACTTTGATCCCTGAGTTGTGTTGTGATAGAAAAATACCATGTATGATTTATAGTTCACACGTGAATATGGTTTTAATTCAAGAACTGGAAAAATACCATGTGCGTAGTTACGTTTCTAAAACATCTGGTATAGAAGCTTTACGCTCAGGAGTTGATGCTTTGCTGAACGGTAAAAAATATCAATGTTCGTTGGTGAAGTCAACAATAGAATCCAAAAGCGAATTTAAGGAAACTGAGAAATTGGATTTGACTAAAGGTCAGAAAGCAGCGTTGGAAGTATTAATTCGCGGATTTAACCGAGAGGAAGCCGCAGATATTCTAAATATTTCACTTAATACATTAAATAATCACATCGCACGAGCAAGAGAAATGAATAATTGCGAGAATTTTGAAGAATTATTGAGGCGTTATCGCTTTTGGGATTTAATGAGCTGAAAAAGTATTGTAGATGATATTTTTATATCACCAAATATAAAAATATGATTTTCACTTTTGTGATTCAAAAAAGCAAAAGAAATGAAATCTCAATTTTTTAGAACAATGATTATTATTGGACTTTTCGGTAGTTCCAATTTTTTATCGGCCTGGAACGTGTTGTATAGTTCAACCACAAGTCCAGGCAAGGGGAGTAGTCAAAATATTTGTCGTAATGTCAATAATAATGGCAGTGTGACTGCGTCCGTTTGGGTGCATAATGCTACGCCCACCGTTGCTAACGTCCGATTTTTGGAGGTAGACGATAAAGGGGATTTGGTAGCACAGAATGTATTTCAATTCAAGTTCTCGACGACATTTGTTGACGTTCCGCGCATCGAGATTCATCGTATGTTAATTAATCATGATAATAATTCTTATGTGATTCTGGGGACTGCACACAATGTGGGAACTGTAAACCCCACGACTCAATCTTTTCTTTTGAAGGTGAATACTTCTTTGAATTTTGTTGATATGAAATTTCTAGATGAATATTTTGATTATTATGATTTTACAATAACGCCTTTCACAGGTCAAATTGTTTGCGTAGGAACAATTGGGATATTTGATCGATTAAAAACGCCTTCACGTCGTGCCGTTATAACCACCCTTGCAAATAATTTTAATTGCACAGGAATTAACCTAATGCCACAGAGTTTTCCTGGCGCTGGTAATATCTCAAGATTTGATAATATCAAAGTTATTAAATCTTACTTTGATGCTGCCGCGAATCAAGAGTTTTTGTTTATTTCTGGACATATTACAAGGGATTCAGTAATCGGAGTGAGTACTTATTATATTCCGCAAGTCTTTGCTTCGCGCATCTTGATAGGCGGCTCTGGTAGTTTGACGAATCAATGGTACAGTGTTGTTGATTCTCGGAAGTTCGGATTTTCACCCGCTGATCAGGTAGTGCCCTGTGATTTGATATTTGATCAAAATAAAAATTCTGTTGTTGTGTTGGCTTCTTATTGTGGAACAAATATCAGTGGAATGACAACTTCTTCATTGTTGTTATTTGATGCGAATACTGGAAATGCGAACCAATTTATTGAATATGAAGGTCCCGGATTAGTGTTTGGAGTACCTTCAGTTCATACCGTATATGGGCAATCTATAGTTCAGAAGAGTAATGGAAAATATAGTATTCATGGTTGGGCATTTAATTATTCATATCCCTCAACGGTATACGATAGATATAACTTCTATCAAGTGGATTTTAATCCGGTTACGTTGTCTTTTGATTTAATGAACTTTATCATTGGTAACAGTTTGGCATACATTGGCACGCAGCCAAATGACTTTTATGGTCCATATACAGATACTGGTTATTCTGAGGGTTCCCCATTTTATAGCTTAGGCGTTTATTTCACCCCTCATTCATTGGTTAGTTATTTGGATTCAAATGGTGTGGACCAGGATGTTGTTGTATGGTTCAGCACTGATTCTACTCCATTTCAACTAAATCATAAAATGAGGGTTTGGAGTTCTGTTTTTGGTCAAGGCGATGGCCATGTATTGTGTGTGCCGACAAAATTAGAGGTTAATTCTGGTAATACTGCTTTATATTCGGATCTTAAAACTGTTAGTTGGCAGTATGTCCCTTGTATTGAGCTCCCGCAAGGAAATCACAGTGTAATCGTAAATGATTTTTCAAAAGTATTATGTGATGGTTCATATGATTGATTAGCATTCAATTAATAAATGTTGTACTTGATTTGATTATTTATATTTTACTTTATTTTCAGGAATGAATGTCTTTTATGCAACTTTTTATTATTATTACGTCTTAAATGTATGCCTAAACAACTACGTGCTATTTGGATTTTGATTTTCATGCTTTGTTCTCAACGTGCGTATTCACAGATTCAAGGAGGATACACCGTTGGCGGGTGGATTGAAGTTACACCTTTGGGAAATGCAAAATATAGAGTTGACTGCCAATTGCTAACGACGTTGGCGGGGAATATAACAAATATAAATAACCACCAAAAAAGAGTGAGAATTGATACTGCGGTTGAATTGCGAATTTATGATTCTGCCCAGAACTATGTGAAGGTTACTACACACTTGTTAGATGGCTGTTTTTACACCCAAAAAGACACCGCCAACAAGTCCATGGATCCACAACAGGGAATTCTGAATAATCACTACAAAAACACCTTTAGATGTACGGTTGATTTGAATTCAACTTATGTGAAATCAAAAATAAATGTCAATTCCACTTTCTTAGAATTTCATTGCAATTATTCTGGATTGGTTTTGAGCTATTTTAGTGGTGCGATAAATACTTTTGGTATGGAAAGGAGTTATGAAAACCCCATTTCACGGACACGT
>CAIRMY010000189.1 GCA_903879775.1 uncultured Bacteroidota bacterium | reverse complement strand
CCTTCAAATTTTTGAGGAATCATAGGTTTAAAGTTGTCTAAAAACAAAGAAGAAATTGCTTTTACATTTTCGAACAATGGTTTGTTTTCACCTTTCAAGAAAGATTTAACAGCACCATCATTGTATTTTTTCAATTGAGTTCTAACTAAATTTCTAAAGCCTTCATCTTTTAATTTCTGCAAGAATATGGCCACCATACCTTGAGTTTTCCCGGGACTTCCAGAATCCATTAAAAAGATTGCACCTTTACTTGAAACATTCTCTGATGGCATTCCAACAGCCCCTAAATCGCCTTTGCCTTTGATTAAAATTGGCAAATTTAAGTAGCAAATGAGTGGGTCTAAACCAGAGCTTTTTCCATGAAAATAGGATTCTAATTTAGAAAGAATGAGTTTTAAATTGGCCAAATTATCGCCTTTCATGACTTCATCAGCGGCAACTTGATCTGTAGAATATTGATTGTACAAAGCCGCAACAAGCGCGCCTGAGCTCCCGACCCCAAATCCTTGAGGTATAGAACTATCGAAATACAATCCATTTTGGATATCTTGGTTTAATTTACCAAAGTTAAATTCGCAAGGAAGTTCGTTTTTGAGGGACATTTCCTGCAAATGATAAACAAACTTTGCGATGCTTTGATTCGATGCCAATTGAACATCGGTGGGTTGTGTTGCAAACTCAAACTTCCCTTTGAAAAAAGTATAAGGAATACTCAAACCCATTGAGTCTTCGATAATTCCATATTCACCAAACAATAATATTTTGGCGTAGTAGAGTGATTCTTTTAACATTAAGATAGTTTTAGAGGCTTTCCTCCTGTGCTACTGCAAAGATACAAACCTTTTTTACAGTTAACTAACAACTTAGTGTGAATAAAGTTTATGACTTGCTCTTCTATTTCACTTGAATAGAGCAAATGAACGTTAGCACCTGCGTCAAGTGTGAAGGCAATAGGTAAATTTGTTTCTTCCCTGAATGTCCAAATTTCTTCCATTATGGCCAAAGTACCTGGTCTAATTAAGGTGAAATAAGGAATAGACGACATCATCATTGAATGTAATTGCAGCGCTTCAGATTCTACCAAAGCAATAAAATCGGACACATTTCCTTGTTGCATAAACTGCAAAATATTTCCGATGTTTTTTTGAGCTTGTTTGAAACGCGCTTCTGCGTAAGGATGATTTTTCAACAATGAATGTCCCGCCGTGCTACTCACCTTTTTCTCGCCATCGTCTACGATCAATACACAATCCTTCCAGTTTTGAAGCGACTCGTGAATATGTCCCTCAAAAGGAACAGCAAACAAATCGGAACTATCTTGAACGTCAGTGTGTTCGCCCCAAACTGCAGGCGCTGCATATACGCTTCTACACGCGCTTCCAGAACCCAAGCGAGCAAAGAAACTTGCGCGTTGATAGAATTCATTTGACCCAATTTCAAACTGTCCTTCCAAATCAGCAATACACAAAGCCAAAGCACCAAAACCTGCCGCAGAGCTTGCAATTCCTGTGCCATGTGGGAAGTTGTTGATGGTATCTATTTCAAATGAATGTTGATTTACAAAGTCACTAAAAGGAGCAATTCGAGTCAAAAAATCAAGAATTTTAGGTTCAAACGATGGTTTAGGATTGCCATCATACTTAAAAACCAATTGCGTTTGATTTGAAGGGGTTGCAATCATTGTTGTTTCGGCAAATAAATCACTCAACGACCAACTGATGCTTGCATTGGCTGGTAATTGAACACCGCCATCTTTCTTTCCCCAATATTTTACCAAGGCGATGTTACTTGGACAACGGTATTTTACAACTTTTTGCATATTATTCATTGATTACAAGTTGGTTCCAATCAATTTTTTCGAATTTTTCAAATTTCAAATGGTAAGTTTCTAGCACTGTATTATTGACCAAAATCATATCTCCACCCCAAGCGCCCAACCATTTACATAAACCCTGTGCTATTGGCTCAATTTCTAAAACATCATAGGGTGTTGGCAATCCTAAAGATTGCGACAATATTTTTTGATACATTTCTAAGCTACCTTCTAAACTCAAAACGTCTTTTGCTGATTTAGTAAGGTTCAGAATATGGTCTATTTGAGCTGTATAAAACTCATCTTCAGCAATTTCATTTAGAGCGTCTTGCACATTTTTCAAACTTGCCCTTGAATCCATTTTTTGTCCATAAAACACGATTGACCAGTTTTGAGTTAAATCTGAGTTTAATTTCCAAAAATCCCAATTCGAATCAGTTTCAGTTAGCCAATAAACCAACGGTTTTCTATTTTTAGCAATCGCTACATCGTAGCCGCTACCGCCGAAGATATCAAATTGCACCGATAAAGCATCGAGGTTCATAAAATCTGAAAGCAATGTCACCAAAGTGCTACTACTTCCTAAGCCATGCATCCTATTGAATTGCAAATTGGTTTCTAAACGTAGGGATTTGCCCAATTTCCAAAATGCTGGGTCTGCTTTTTTGAAAATTCCAGCAAGTCTATCGAGTTCAACATTTTCTTTTTGATCGATATCTAAAATTTCAAAATTCGGCAAAGAAAATCTTGTTGCGAGCCAAACTTCTCCGAATTGATCTTTGGCTTCAAAAATCATAAAATCTTTTTGCTGCCCTGGGGTGTCAAATTCCCATGTATTTAAAGTTTGCCCTATAATTGTTGGTAAAGCAATTGCATCAAATCCATTCAACACTAAGTATTCACCAGTCAGTAAAACTTTTCCTGGAGCGTAAAAGGATTTCATTATTTAGATTTCGACAAAGACCCTACTGATATTCCGCGAATTTTACAGAAAACTTCAACTGCTGAGCTAAAGCTCACCACTTTGTCTTTAAAATAGCTTACAATTTCATCTTTTTCAGCATCTGTAGCTTCCAATTGATTTAAGATATTTAAAAGATGCATTTTCATATGTCCTTTTTGAATTCCCGAGGTAATTAAAGATCTCACCGCGCTAAAATTTTGCGCCAATCCTGCCACCGCAACAATTTCCATTAAATCGGAAGCATTGGGATAACCAAGAAGTTCATGTGCGAACTTAACCATTGGATGCAAGTTGGTAATTCCGCCAACTGTACCAATAGAAATTGGCAATTTGATCCAAAATTTAAAGGTATCACCTTCAATAGCGGCGTGCGACAAACTCGTATATTTTCCATTTTTTGCAGCGTAAGCATGGGCGCATGCTTCAGTTGCACGAAAATCGTTACCGGTTGCCATAATCACGGCATCAATTCCATTCATGATCCCCTTATTGTGCGTAACCGCTCGATATGGTTCAATAGTGGCAATTCTAATGGCCCTACAGAATTTCTCAGCAAACTCAAGATTTCCAATCCCCGATCCTTCATTTATGTCGTCAATTTTACAAGAAACCTCCGCTTTAACCAAACATTCTGGTGTGAAATTACTGAGAATGCTCATCACAATGATAACATCTGGCTGAATATTTGATTTACTCTCTTCAACCAAATTTCTCCAAGTTTTTGCAATTTCTTCAAGACAGCTATTGATAAAATTAGCACCCATACTATCTCGGGTATCAAATTTGACTTCAATTTGAAAATATCCCGGTTCTAATTCAGTTTTATCAATCAGATTTAAGTCCAAAATGCCCCCTCCTCTGAGACGCATATTTTTTGTGATGTCATTTGTATGATCATAAAACAAATTTTTATGACTTTCAAACAAATCAAACATCCACTCAATTTCATTTCCTTCCCATAAAAAGTGGACATGCCCAACTTTAACCATGCCAATGACTTCTGATTTAAAACCACCCCTATCTAGCCAAAAGTTAGCAGATTTAGAAGCGGCGGCAACTACACTACTTTCTTCTATTGCCATAGGAATGGCATACATTTTTTGGTTGATTAGAAAGTTTGGCGCCACACCAAATGGCATGTAAAAATTACTTATTGTATTTTCAATAAACTCATCATGAAGCTTTTGAACTTCGGGTTGTCCATGCCAATAACCAGTGAGCATTTGCATTGTTTCATCTGGATGATTGGTAAAGTTTTGAATTAACCACTCAATTTTCGCTTCCTTGCTTAATTTACTAAATCCTTTTACAGGTTGGGTTTTCATCATTTTTTTAATGTTAAATAGGTTTGTGCCATTTCAAGACCTTGAACTTGGCTTTCTACAAATTCTAATAGTTCTTGTTCTCCTAAAAGAGCATATTTTAAGAACAATGAAGCATGAGCATACATTGTTTTATGAGGGATTTTTTTCAAGAAATAATATCCATCCAAAAAGTTTTTAATGCCACCAGAAACAATAATGGATTTCGATTTGAATACCTCTTCGTCGGCATTTAACCAATCACAAACCCAATCCGTCATTTCCTCAGCGGTATGCCCGAGGTGGGTTGCACATTTCCAAGATTCAGTTCTTACATCAGAGCGACGTAAGTTTTCCAAAACGCTAAAATTTGTCCCTCCAAAAGCACCAAAATCAACTGCCTCTAACGGAAGTCTCATCAATTCTTTGAGCGACTTAGGTCCGAAACCTTGACCCACTTCTTTCACCATAATTGGAAAATGGAATTTATCTAAAACCCTTTTTATGGTATCGATTGGGGCGTTTTTATAGTGATCACCTTCCGGTTGAAACCATTCTTGCAATGGATTGACGTGTATAATGAGTCCATCTGCTTCTAAACGATCAACCAAATCTGCAATTTTCTGTTCATCATTTGTTTGAAGCAATTCTTCAATTTGAGCAATTCCCAGGTTGGCGTATAGCGGTTGATTGCCAATGAATTTGCGAACAGCAAAATCTTTTGCGTTATCGGGATCAACAAGTACAGGCCGGCAAGAGCCAAGGCCCATTCCCAAACCAAATTCTCTGCAAGCAATTGCTAAGTTTTTATTGATTTCCCCTGCCAATTCAGCACCGCCGGTCATGCTGCTAATCCACAAAGGGAAGCGCATAACTTTACCGGCCAATTGCAATGGTGGAATACAGCCAGTGATGGGCGAAGGTGAAAATAAGGGTTCGTAATAAAAACGAGAATCTTGTTCAGCAAGCTGAGATTTAAAAGCCAACTGAATGTGGTCTAATTTTCGAGTGTGTAACGATTGGTCAGACAAAGTTTTACAAAATTAACAAAAAATAATGGCAGATTGTTTTTTAAACCCACCAATTATCTCAATTTTTCATTATTGATGTGTCGGGTTGCATCGCGAACCGATTTCTTTTCAATATTTTCTTGAATTGCTTTGGTTAAATCTACGCCAGTTTGATTGGCGAGGCAAACGAGCACCCAAAGAACATCAGCCATTTCATCAGCAAGATTTGCATCTGATTCATTGGCTTTAAAAGATTGATCACCATATTTCCGGGCCATAATTCGGGCAAGTTCACCAACTTCTTCCGTTAAAATGGCCATATTGGTTAACTCTGAGAAATATTTCACCCCAATGGTTTGAATCCAATGATCAACATCGGCTTGCAATTGAGAAATGGTTAAATCATTCATCATTAAAATTCAAATGGTGAAATAAAATCTTTAAAAGAAGGCAATTTTTCATCTTTAGTCGAAAGAATTGGATTTTCAATCTTCCAAGGGATATTTAATTCGGGGGAATTCCAAAGCACACCGCCCTCAACTTCAGGATGGTAATAATCGGTGCATTTATATGTGAAAATAGTATTGTCTTGCAATGTTAAAAATCCATGAGCAAATCCAATAGGAATATACATCATTAAGAAATTTGATTCAGTCAATTCGATAGCTACATGATGTCCAAATGTTGGTGAATTTTTACGAATATCAACAGCAACATCTAGCACTGCACCTTGAATTACCCGAACCAATTTACCTTGCGCAAAAGGTGGCGCTTGGAAATGCAAACCACGCAAAATTCCTTTTTGAGAAAGGCTTTGATTGTCTTGGATAAATTTTGTTTCAACCCCATTTTGAGCTAAAACATCTTCCCTAAAACTTTCAAAAAAATGTCCTCTGTGATCTTCGAAAACTTTTGGTTTAATTAAAAATAATCCTGGTAATAATGATTCAATTTGCATTTTTGAAATAAAGTCTGTAAATTTACGTTATTTTCATAACGATTTAAACAAACTAAACTAATTACTATGCAAAATCAACAAGATCGCAACAACAAATCAATATTGTATGCCATTATCGCTATATTATTGTTGTTTAACATTGGACTTTTTTACTTATGGCAATCGGGCAATTCAAAAAGAGATGAATTAACAAATGTGAACAGTGCTTTGGGCGCAACAATTAAGCAAAAAGAATCCATGATTGCTGCTGCAGATGCCATGATTTCTCAATACAAATCTGACAGTATAACAATGTCGGAAGCCAATAAATCAGTATCAAGAGAATTGGCTGCTAAAAACAATGAAATTGCACGTTTAACATTTGAGTTACGCAAATCTGGCACGAATAGCAAAGCAATTATGGCTGAACTGCAGTTAAAACTTGCCGATATGGCAAAAAGACTTGCTGAACTGGAAAGAGAGAATGTTGAATTAAAAGTAAAAAATGAAAACCTAAATAAAGAAAACGCTGAATTAAATACTCAAAACAATGTTCTTTCGAAAGAAGGCAAACGTTTAAAAAGTTTGGCATCAAGAATTCAAAGTAGCGAAATCAGGGTTGAAACTTTGAAGAAACAATGGATTACTCGAAAAGAAACAAATACCAATCGCGCAAAAGACGTTGAAGCGTTGAGAATCAGTTTTAATTTAGCTGAAAATAAAATAGCTGAGGCCGGAGAAAGATCAATATTCGTTAAAATTACTGGTCCGGAAGGAATTACTCTCAATAGTGGTGACGGTGGAATTGCTGATTTACTAGATGGTAAATCAACCAAATACTCATACAAAACAACTGTGGTTTACGAGAAAGACAGCAAACAAGTACCAGCAACAGTATGGAAGCCAACAAATAAATTGACCAAAGGTAAATACACAATTGAATTGTTTACTGAAGGATATTTATTGGGATCATCTGTAATTGATTTGAAATAAATAGAATTTAAACAAAAAAAGGTGCAAAGAAATTTGCACCTTTTTTTATTTATGAGGTTTATGAAAATGTTTATGAGGTTTATGAAAATGTTTATGAGGTTTATAAAGGTTTAGGAGGTTTAGTGAACTCTCAGAACCAGTAAACAGGCCAATTACATTAAACACTAAACTTTAAACTTTAAATATGTTTATAAAGGTTTATTAAACTCTGAGAACCCGTAAATAGGCCAATTCCTTTAAACATTAAACGCTAAACAATAAATAAGTTTATAAGGTTTATATGGTTTATAAAAATTTATATGCCATAAAAAAGGGCGAAAAGTTTTACCTTTTCGCCCCCACAACAACTATGAAACAATTAACTACTTACTTTTTCTTTTCCGGCGCATCTAACTGATTATCTTTGATACGCTTTTTTGCTTCCGCCAACAAGGCTTTATCTGTGAAGCTTTCAATGATTGTATTCCAGGTAACTTTTGCATTGAACATATCATTTTCTTTGGCAAAAGCATCTCCAAGTAACAATAATGATTTACCAACCCATAAATCATAACCATTGAATAAATCAAGCACTGAATAACATCCATTTTTACAAGCTTCGATGCTATCAATTGCCAAATAAAGTTCAGATTCTAGGTATTTTGCTTCTGCCGCAAATCGATTGGTATTTCCATCATAAATGGCTTTTAGTGATGCAAAAGCTTTTGGCCTATCGCCACTAGCAATATCGGCTTTCGCCAAAATCATTTTCGACTCAAATTTCATGTCTTCGTCTGATGAATTATCATCCATAACTTTGGTTGCTACGGCTTTAAGTCCCTCCGAATTATTTGACTTTGAATAGCAATACATTAAAGATTTCCATGCTCTACGTTGAATATCTTTTGATTTGGTAATTTGTTCAAGAATTTCCACATATGGTAGAATTTCATCACAGGTGGCATTATTTCCATAAATTCTGAGCACCGACAAAGTAGCATCTTCTTTAAATTCACCAGAATTTGCTTTTGCCACAAATTGGTATGATTCGATTGCTTTTTGGGGTTGTTTCAATGATTCATGCGTTAATGCTTTATAATATTGGGCAGAAATGACAAAATTTCCATTTTGCATTTCTTGCAAATAGCTATCAAAGCTTTTTACCGCAACATCAAAATCTTCGCGTTCATAGGCATTCATAGCGGTTTCGAACATTAGACTATCTTCCTCCATTTTAGACAACCCACCTCTAGTAGCCGCCCATTTTACATAATCTTTTGCCCTTCCTGCATCGGTGTAAATGGTTTTCACCATTTCTGCAGCCGATTTTGCTTCATTTGTACCTTGGAAATTATCGTACAATTGGGTATATGCATTCACAGATAAATCTATTTTCTTGTCGTTGAAGTAAATCTTACCCAACGTTGAGTAAGCTTTAGCGGTTAATTGGCTACCAGGGAATTCACGCAAGATTTTTTGATAATATTCTTCTGCATCTTTAAACCTTTTCATTTGCATATATTCTGAGGCAATGTCGTTATATGCGTCAATTGTAAACCTAGATTTAGAATAGTTTTTATTCAAACGTTTGAGGGCCCCAATTTTCTCATCTGACTTCTCCAGTAAACCATAAATGATACCACTTTGGTATAATGCATAATCGGCATCAGCGCCATTCTTACCAGAAACATAGGCATATGCTTTGACTGAATTTTCCAGTTGTCGGGTCATTATATAACAATCACCCAATCTAAGATAGGCATCATGAACCAACCGTTCATCATAGCGCAATCCAGTTACTTTTGTTGTAAATTCATTGAAATAAATTGCTGCATCACCATAAGATTTTTTAAGAAACTGAAGATACCCTAAACCGTAATAAGCATAAGGGAAAATTTCAATTTTATTTGAGTGTGGCATATCTAGAAACGACTTATATGCAACTTGGGCTTGATCAGATTTACCTTGTTGCATATAGGCTTCCGCCAACCAATAAGTAGCTTCTGCTGCATATTGTTTGTTTGCAGATTTCTTATTGCATTTTTCAAACAACTGAATGGCAGCATCAAAATTTCTGCTTTTAAATAGTTCCATTCCCCTGGCCAAAGTAACCTTTTGATAAATTTCCTCAGTTTGAACATCTAAGTCTTCAATACCCTCCAAAATTGCAACTGCCTCTCTGTATTTATCTGTATTCAATAACAACCTAGCCTTCAATTTAGCGGCTTCTTTTGCATTTGCTGTTTTAGGAAATAATTTGATGTATTTATCTAAAAGGGTTGTGCTGTTAGATTCACCCAATTGAACCGCGAGTTTTGCTTGAGTAAACAAAGCAATTTCCGCAATTTCTTCATTGAATCCAGTTCTCCAAACCTCAGAAAAGGCATTCATAGCTTCTCTCATATTTTTGAGCTTCAACAGAGAATTCCCCAATTCAAAGCTTGCAATCTGAGCCAAACTATCGTTATTTTTTGCAATGAGTCGGAACCAACTTAAACTTGAGTTGTAGTCATTCGATTTCGCAAAAGCATAGCCAACTTCAAATTGCTCTTCTGGAACCATTTTATCGGCTGTCATTTGTGATTTCTCAAACGCTAAAGAGGCTTGTTCATAGTTTTTCTTTCTGAAAAAGCATTTCCCTTTTAACCATTCTATTTCCTTTACGGAAATTTTAGAACTCGGTTGAATTTGATTCAGTTCGGAAATTGCTTCGTCGTATTTCGACAGTTGATAATACACTTGTGCGATATAAAATCGAACTTTTTCTAACTTTTTATCTTTAATGGATTGAAATGCAATCAATGCACTTTCATAATCTTTTTCCATTAAGCAAGCATAACCATAGTAATATTTCGACAAACTTTGGAACTGGCCGCCTTTTTTTGTCACAGGTTCTAGAGTTTCTTTTGCATCTTTATATTTTTTGGTAAAAACAAGGCAAAATCCTTTTCTGAATAAAAATTGATCCCTCAATTCTAAAGAAACGCCACCCAAATCTACATTTCTAAAATAACTTAAAGCCGGAGAATATTTTTCTTTCTTATAAAAATAATCGCCCAATGCTAAATTGGCCAATGGTCGTTTTACCGAATTGGGATTTTGATCTAAATAACTTTCAACGGTTGCAACAGCATCTTCGTGTTCAGCCTTCAATTTACTCATTGAATAATAGAAAGAAGCATCAGCATTGACCGAAGTTGAACTTGCCGACCTGAAATATTGATCGAATTGAGAAATAGCCGCATTGAAACGACCTTCTTCGTATAATTCTACCCCACGGTCAAAATAAATTTGCGGGTATTGATAAACTGCATGTTGCTGTGCGCTTAACCTGAAAGAAATGACAAATAAAATGAAAAACAGAGATTTTCTCATACATTCAAATGTACGAACCTCTAGCTCACCCAAGCGAAGCACTTCTTAACACTTCCCGTGAGTGAATGAATAAATGTACAGATTCGAAATTTACGAATCTTAAAAACAAAAATTAAGGCATCAATTTTAGCATTTTTGCCAACTTCATGGCGTTGGAAGAATTGTCGAACAATTCCATCAAAACACGCTTCCGATCTACTTGAAATTCACTTGAAAAATTTTTTTGGAAACATTGGTTAATTGCAGAAACAATGCCTTCAGCAGAATCGCTAATTGCACAAAGGTCTTCCAATTGAGTTTGGTCTACCATTGCATAATTTGCAACCACAAATCTTCCCCGGTATAGTGAATTTAGCAACTTTAATTTAATACCCGTTGATTGAAATGTAATCATCGCATTCACGTGGGCCGATTCAATAAGTTCCAAAATTTCAGAAGTTGAAATATTGGCTTTCAATGTAATATGGTTGTATTTAGAAATTGCTTTTATGAGCCTTGCCGAAGGATTGCTCCCAGAAATAACACACGGAAAATTTAATTTAGGAAACACTTCTTCTGCTAAAAATAGCGCTGCACGATTGTTCTCAGGAACAGATAAATTTCCATGGTACAAAACAAAATCACCTGAACCAATTCTACAAACTACATCATTATTTGAATGGAATGCAGGAATGTATTGGGTCTTCCCATACATTTCATTGAAATATTTAGTTTCTGAAGGCGAAATTCCTGCAATTCCATCTGAATGCTTCAACACATGTTCGTATTTTTTAAGTTTTTTAGCCTCTATTTTGAAAAAAATCTTTTTCAGCCAGTGATCTTCCGCTTCATTTAACGCCGCATAATAATGATGTTCAACATTGTGTGCCCTAACCACT
>CAIRMY010000188.1 GCA_903879775.1 uncultured Bacteroidota bacterium | reverse complement strand
TTAACTTTATGATAAATAAAGTAAGAATGTGTGCAAATTTAAATTGCACAAATATGATTTATGGTGGTCGCAGCAATAAAATATACTGCTGCGACAAATGCCGAAGTCAAAGTTTTCAAAATGACAATTTTGATCTCATTCAAAAAGAAAGGGCCGTAATCAAAGGTATTCGAGAAAACGACAAAGTATTAGAAAAGCTGTACCTCAGATTAGAAAAATCAAAAGACTATCCCAATTCTGTAGAATTATCTAAAACAACTTTAATTGGGGCCGGATATAATACTTCATACAATGCATATACCGGAAAATGTAAAATAGGGGACAAAAACCCTTTGTCTTTTTTTCAATTAAAATTCAAACTTATTGGACATCCAACTTTAGAAAACCATTATTTCTTATGCAAAATTCAATAAAGGAAATAGAAAACGCATTCGAATTATTAAGCAACGCACATCATCATGATATCAATCAAACTAAAATAAATGAATTGAGCAGTCAAAATGTAAAAATTCAAAACCAAGTATCCAATTGGAAAATGATAGCACTGATAGCCATCATAGGCATTGGACTATCCATCATCTATTTTCAAGCTTCAAATAATCCTGATAAAGACAAATAAATAAGGATTATCCCTCAAAATCAAACAGTTCAAAGCTTTTGAGGGAATTAATAAACGTTTGCAAACGTTATCTAGCGTTTACAAACGTTTTAAAATGTTAAAAGTATTCAACCATCTTATCATTACGTCACAAATGTTGTCAAAATTTGTGACGTAATGATCCTGGCTTGACCACGATTATCTGTTTAATATTATCATGAATCTAAGGACTTCAGCCTATTCTTCGCTCCCATTTCCCCTCAAATAATTTGCAAATTTAACCGATGCTTTGGCCAAGGTTTTATCATAATTATTCTGATATACACTTGTTATTGAATTTGAAAAGTGACCCAACCAAGCTCCAGTTGTTTTTTCTGGAATTTCAGCTTCATATTGCAACTGTGCGCAAGTATGTCGCGACAAATGGAATGTGAGCGTTTTGTTATCAATTTGGGTTAAATCGGCCAAGTCCTTCAAAACCCTATTTGCATGTTGATTGCTGATTGGGGGCAGTAAATTGCCTTCAATTTTTCTAAAATTTGTATTTCCATACTTTTTGATGATTTCCATAGCCTCCGGGATAATTGGAATATAAATTGGCAATCCTACATTGTGTTCGCTTTTAGATTGAATCATGGTTAAAAAACACATATTGTAGTTTCGATTAAATTGAATATTGTCAACCTTCAATAATTTCTGAGAATCGGCAAACCTCACCCCTACATAACAGCAAAAAATAAATGCATCCCTCACCCTATCCTTTTCTGGTTCACGACTTAAATCCATATCCCTTAATCTCTGAAACTCTTCAAGTGTTAAGGACTGTTTTCTCACTTTTACATGAGGGATTCTGTACCCACTGAACACATTTTTCTGTATAAGTTCAGAATCCTGGGCAAATTTGCATATCGTTCGGAGTCTCGACATGTGTTTTCCAATTGTGTTGATACTTAGTTTTTGTCCATATTTCCCCAATCTTAGATTTGATAGATAGTTATCAAAATCCTTCAAGAATCTAAGGTTCACATTTTCAATGGGTAAATGGGTCAATTTTTCTTCTTTTAAAAATAGCTTCACATATTCCAGTGTGTTTTTGATTTTCTGAAGATTTTCAGGTGCTTGATTCGTTTTTTCGTACTGTAAGATCAATTTATGCGCAACAGACAACAGCGTGTGATTTTCATTTCCATTGCCATTGATGTATTCTTTTATTTCCGAAGGTATTAACGTTTTATTTCTCCGATTTGCTTCGGCAACAATAT
This sequence comes from uncultured Bacteroidota bacterium, assembly GCA_903879775.1. Taxonomy (GTDB): domain Bacteria; phylum Bacteroidota; class Bacteroidia; order NS11-12g; family UBA955; genus VMCP01. The sequence continues at coordinate 214 of CAIRMY010000188.1, read as the reverse complement.
TGTTGACTTCAGATTGAATACGGTTAATTTCTGCCAATTTGATCAATGCATCATTTCCTTTTGGTTTGGGTTTGCATAAATGTTCATCCCAATCTTGCAGACGACAATTGAATCCAATTTTAAATTCGGCTTTTTTACGGTTGGCAATAATGCGACAAAAGATGGAAAATCCATCGTGTTTCTCTCTAGCATTGTCTAGAAAGAATTTTACGGA
>CAIRMY010000187.1 GCA_903879775.1 uncultured Bacteroidota bacterium | reverse complement strand
AGAAAGTTGCTGGTACTTTGAAACTTGACCAGGCTCAGTATCGTGAACTTGAAGCTTTCTCTAAATTTGGTTCAGATTTGGATGCTGCTACAAAATCGGTTCTTGATAAAGGTTCTCGCAACGTAGAAATTTTGAAGCAAGCTCAATACAGTCCTTTCTCAGTAGAAAGACAAATTGCAATTATCTACCTTGGTACTTCTAATTTGTTGAGATCAATTCCTGTAAATAAAATTCGTGAATTCGAAGCTGCTTATTTGCAATATCTTGAAGCAAAACACAAAGATACTTTGAATGCTTTGCGTGCCGGTAAATATGACGATTCAATCACATCAGTTTTAGCTAAAGCTGGCGCTGAAATTGCTCAAAATTATACTGCTTAATTTTTCTCATGGCAAATCAGAAGGAAATTAGAGCACGAATTTCATCGACAAGTGGTACACAACAAATTACCAAAGCGATGAAATTGGTTTCTGCTACCAAGTTGCGTAAAGCCAGTGAAGCAATTGTGAAAATGCGTCCCTATGCATCTAAGCTTCAAGGCATTATGTCTAATTTGCAAGATAGCGCAGACGACGAACGTTTGGCAGTTTACTTCAAATCTAGAGAAGTTAAATCTGTTTTAATGATTGTTATAACCAGTGATCGTGGACTTTGTGGAGCCTTCAATGCCAATGTTGTTAAACGTGCAAAAAATTTGCTTGATGGTGAATATAGCCATTTGGTTAAAAACAACAGTGTACGCATCATGTGCATTGGTAAAAAAGGAGCCGAGGGATTAAAGCGTTTGGGATTTGATGTTGACACAACATTTATGTCTACCTTGGTTGATATTTCTGCCGCTTCTGCTTTTACATTTGGACAATTTGCATTGGATCAATATACATCTGGAAACTATGATAAAGTTGAAATTGTATACAATCAATTCAAGAATGCAGCCACTCAAATTTTAACAAATGAAGTGTTGTTGCCAATTTCGAAAGCAAGTTCATCAAATAACGCTGTGAATTCAGATTATATTTTCGAACCTGGTAAAGTAGAAATTTTACAAGATTTGATTCCAAGAAGTTTAAAAACCCATATTTATCGTGCGTTTTTAGATTCTATAGCTTCTGAACACGGAGCTCGTATGATTTCAATGGATAAAGCTACAGATAATGCTGGTGAATTGTTGAGATCGTTGAAACTTGCATACAACCAAGCGCGTCAGGCTGCCATTACCCGCGAAATTTCGGAGATTGTTGGTGGTGTTGCCGCACTAGAGGGTTAAAATTATTTATACTTAAAAAAAAAGACGCATGTTTGCGTCTTTTTTTTTGTATGTTACATGAAACATATAATGTATATTACTCTTCGTCTAATCTAAATACCTGAATGTATTTATGAGTATCTTTTATTTTTTGGACCAATTGATCTAAGTGATCCGCTGTGTTTACCATCACTTCAACTTGCCCACCAAACGTGCCATCTTCATTTGCACGAATGTTAATGGCTTTCATATTTACTTCCATGTCTTTAGATATAATATCGGCAATTTTACTCACAATTCCAACATCATCTATTCCACTTACACTTAATTTGGCATCAAATGATTTTTTATATCCATCAGAGCGCCATTGTGTTGGAATAATTCTATAGCCGTATTGACTCATCAAGCGGGTTGCATTTGGACAATTGGTACGGTGGATTTTAACACCGTCGCTCACAGTGATAAATCCAAATATTGAATCACCTGGTAGGGGATTGCAACATTTCGACAAAGAATAGGGCATTTCAAAATCATCGCCTATGATAATTTGTTTAACCAACTTCTTTTGATCGATGGCTGGAATTGATTTGATTTCTCCCGATTTGATTTTTGGAGGAAATAGTATTTCTAAAAGTAATTCTTTGTTAATTTTTATTTTACCTTCAGCAACGGCATGAAAAAATTCATTCTTAGTACTGTATTTATAATATTTGAACAATGAGCCGATGTGCTTATCTAGAAAATCTAAATGATGTTTTCTAAACAATCTCTGAAGGATGTTTTTACCCAAACCTGATTGTTTAGATTTTTCATCCTTTAAAAATTCTCGAATTTTACTTTTGGCTCGAGCTGTATGAACAATGTTTAACCAGTTTGGTGTAGCTCTGTATTTTTGTGTTGTTATGATTTCAACGATATCACCATTTTTTATTAAATGGTTAATGGGAACGAGTTTATTGTTGACTTTAGCCCCAATGGTTTTCATTCCAACTTCTGTGTGAATTGTAAATCCAAAATCCAGGGCTGTTGAGCCAACTGGCATAGGTTTTACATCTCCTTTTGGCGTAAATACATAGATTTCTTCTCCAAGTAGCGAAAATCTGAATTCATTCACCAAATCTAGCGCCGATAAATCGTTATTTTCTATGGTTTCTTTGACCGCATTAATCCAATGCTCAAAGGCTTCTTCTTGGGGTGTATTTGCATTGCCGGGTTGACCAGCTTTGTATTTCCAATGTGCTGCAAGTCCACGTTCAGCAATGTCATCCATACGCTTTGACCGAATTTGCACTTCTACCCAGCGACCTTTAGGACCTAAAACTGTGGTATGCAAGGCTGAGTATCCATTGTTTTTGGGATGACTTAGCCAGTCGCGCAAACGTCCCTCATGAGAACGATATTTATCTGTAATAATTGAGTAAACCCTCCAGCAATCGGCTTTTTCGAGAAAAATAGGGGAGTTTACAATCACGCGTATTGCAAATGCATCGTACACTTCTTCAAAGGGAATGCCTTGTTTGGCCATCTTTCGATGTATGCTGTAAATGCTTTTAGGTCTACCTTTAATCTCCGTAATATCGAGACCAGAGGCGTCTAATTCTAATTTTATTGGATCAATAAATTCGCGAATATACCGTTGTCGAGATAGTTTAGACTCTGAGATTTTAAGTGAAATTTCACGATAGGCAGCTGGTTCAGTGAACTTTAGTGCCAAGTCCTCCATTTCAATTTTTATTGCATTTAAACCCAGTCTGTGCGCCAATGGAGCGTAGATATAGAGGGTTTCCGATGCAATTTTGAGTTTTGTATTCTCTGAAACGGAACCTAAGGTTCTCATGTTGTGAAGTCTATCGCAGAGTTTAATTAAAATAACCCTTAAATCCTCTCCCAACGTGAGAATCATTTTTTTGAAATTCTCAGCTTGGATGCTTGCGTCACGATCAACGGTTTCAAAAACCACGGAGATTTTCGTCAATCCATTGATGATTTCGGCTACTTTATTTCCAAAACGGTGTTCAATATCGTCAAGGGTAATTTCAGTATCTTCAACAACGTCGTGCAGTAAGGCGCAGACTACAGAAGTTGTTCCCAAGCCTAATTCACCAGCTGCAATTTGAGCAACTGCAAGCGGATGAAAAATATAAGGTTCTCCACTTTTCCGAACAGTGCCTTCATGTGCTCGTGCTGCCAAATCAAAGGCAGCACGAATCAATGATATTTTATCTTTAGAAAGGTCTTTTCCTAAAGTTTTCAATAGTGTTTTGTAACGTTTTAATAATTCGCTACGGTAAGCTTCATAAACTTCGCCTTCAAGTAATGCCATTGGCAATTATTGACTTAACTGTGCAAAATATTTAAAGAATTGAGGGATGGTTTCAATTCCTTTGAAATAGTTAAAAATACCGTAATGTTCATTTGGTGAATGAATTGCATCACTGTCTAATCCAAAACCCATTAACACTGTTTTTGTTTCAAGTTCTTTTTCGAACAATGCCACAATTGGAATACTTCCACCACCACGAGTAGGAATTGGATCAACACCAAAAGTTTCTTTCATGGCCATAGCTGCAGCATTGTAAGCGATGCTTGTTGTAGGTGTTAAAACAGGTTCACCGCCGTGGTGAGGTGTTACCTTAACGGTAACGCCTGCTGGAGCAATGCTTTCGAAATGTTTTTGGAAGATTTCGGTGATTTTTTCACTGCTTTGATTCGGAACCAAACGCATTGAAATTTTAGCGTATGCTTTTGAAGGTAAAACAGTTTTTGCGCCTTCACCAATGTAGCCACCCCAGATACCATTCACATCTAATGTTGGTCTAATACCTGTTCTTTCGATGGTTGTATATCCTTTTTCACCTTGAACATCTGCAATGTCTAAGTGTTTTTTATAATCTTCTAAGTCGAAAGGAATTCTACCCAACGCAGCTCTATCTTCAGCAGATACTTCAGCTACATCGTTATAAAATTCCGGAATTGTAATGTGTCTATTTTCGTCGTGCATACTCGCAATCATCGTACAAAGCGCATTGATTGGATTTGCAACTGCGCCGCCATAAACGCCACTGTGTAGATCAATTCTTGGACCAGTAACTTCAACTTCAACATAGCTTAAACCTCTTAGTCCAACATCAATTGAAGGACAATCGTTTGCAATAATTGCAGTATCAGAAATTAAGATTACATCAGCTTTTAATTTGTCTTTATGCGATTTGCAATAAGTTCCTAAATTGTTACTTCCAACTTCTTCTTCACCTTCAATCATGAATTTAATGTTACAAAGAAGTGTATTTGTTTGCATCATGGTTTCGAATGCTTTCACGTGCATAAAGAATTGTCCTTTATCATCGCAAGCACCACGGGCATAAATTTTATCATCAATAATTGTAGGTTCGAAAGGAGGGGTATTCCAAAGTTCATTTGGAACACTTGGTTGAACATCATAGTGACCGTAAACCAAAACAGTTGGAAGGCTAGGGTCAATAATTTTTTCACCATAAACAATTGGGTTACCAGCAGTTTCTTCAAGAACTACATTATCGGCACCAGCGGCTTTCATGAATTCTGCCACTTTTTCAGCACATTTACGAACATCTCCAGCATAGGCTGAGTCGGCACTGATACTTGGAATACGCAATATATCAAACAATTCGCTCAAAAAACGATCTTTGTTTGATTCAATATAATTGTTAGTTGACATAGTTGCAAGTTACAAACGAATTGCATTTTCTGCAATTAATAATGTACCTTTTTTATGCAGATTGCACAAAACAATAGTCTGGTAATTTTCTTTTTCCAAAGGGCTAAAGAGATTCACTCAATTTAGAGGTTTGTTTTCACCAGTATTCAATTTTGAATCTACTTTTCTAGCTTTAGCCTCTTTTTGTTTGAAGCCTCTAAAAAAATAGAAAACACAAGCAAAAACAACAACTGTTAAAATAACTTCCCAAATAAATACTTCACCTTTAAATGCGTTGATTGAAGCGTCTAGAGTGTCTTTCATATTGCAAAGATAAGGGAGGATTCGAATTAAGATTCTAAATTGATCACAGGTATTTCTCCTTCAATGACCAATCGCCCAAGGGTTTTAGACTTTACCTCTTCAACGGTAACACCTGGAGCAATTTCCTTCAATTCAAAACCTCTTTCAGTAATATCAAATACACCCAATTCAGTTACAACTTTTTTCACACAAGCCAAGCCAGTTAAAGGCAAACTGCATTTAGGAAGTAATTTACTTTCACCAGCTTTATTGGTATGCTGCATGGCTACAATAATGTTTTTTGCAGAAGCAACTAAGTCCATTGCACCGCCCATTCCCTTAACCATTTTACCAGGTATTTTCCAGTTTGCAATGTCGCCATTATCGCTCACTTCCATGGCACCCAATACCGTTAAATCTACTTTTCCCGCTCTAATCATTCCAAAGCTCGTTGCGCTATCAAATATTGAAGATCCATTGACCATGGTAATTGTTTGTTTTCCTGCGTTGATCAAATCTGCATCTTCTTCGCCTTCAAATGGGAAAGGGCCCATACCAAGCAATCCATTTTCACTTTGTAAAACAACTTCAATGCCTTCAGGTATGTAATTGGCAACCAACGTTGGTATACCGATGCCTAAATTAACATAAAAACCGTTTTTTAACTCTTTGGCAATGACTTTGGCAATTCCGAACTTGTCTAACATGTCTTACAAATTTCAATAAAAAATCTGAAATTTCTGTGATTATTTTGATAAAAGCCTTTTCACACTTTCAATTGTAAATGATTTTTTACCAATGGCTAAATTTTTAATATTTGCCACGCGCTGTAAATATTCATTGGCTTTATCATTTTCTCCAAATTTCAAGTGCAATTCAACTAAGTACATGCATGCTTCAATGTTGTCGGGATTTAAATTCAAGGTATACAACATAGATTTTTTTGCGTCGTTATACTGTCCCTCAATAAAATAACAGGAAGCTAAGTTGAGATGGGTTAATTCATGCTTTTTTGCAATTTTTAATTGTGCAAAAAGAATTTCTTTGGCTTTCCCAATTTCCTTGTTTCGAATTAAACAATTGGCATATTCTGCTCCAAAATCTAAATTCATTTTCATCTTATTGTAAGCCAATGAATACCATTCTAAAGCTTTTTGAATGTTTTGAGATTTGTCAAAAGATTTTGCAACCCGGTAACATGTCCAAGCATCAATTTCATCTAAATTTATTTCCTCAGAAAAGGAAATAACAGCCTGGTGTTGCCCCTTCAAATATGCCAACAGCAATTCATCTGTAACATTTTGATTGTTGCGTAATAAGATCTCCGCTTTTTGTAAATAAAACGGGTTGGGATCAAATTTTTCGAAGTAGCTTAAATATGCTTTAATGAGTGATTCATTACTCGGATTTGGATTATTAACTGCATATAAGCCAAGTAATTGTCCTTTGTCTTTTTCTAAATTAATTGATTTTGATGGACGTTGAATTTTGTGATCGTGAACAAGTACATGCGGAATATCCTCCGATCCACTCGCTGGCATATGGCAACCAACACAACCCTTTTGATGGATTTGCTGATTGGAATTTAACTTACAACTCTTTAACTTGCTCTTGGTGGTTTGCTCAAAATGACAATTTTTACATTGTTTGTTAAATAATTCAATTTTTGTATCTTTAACACTTACATGTGGGTCATGACAATTGATGCAGGTGAAATTGATTTTGGGATTGTAAATTTCTGTATTGGTTTTGTTCGACTTTATGAAGCATTCGCTTTTTTGGAATCGGTCTGAATGACCGGCCATCACAAAATAATCGTTGTTTGAATATTTCGGCATGTAAATTTCAAACACATCCGATAATTTCATTCCAGGTCTGAAATCTGTGAATTTTTTACCCGGTTTTAACACGTTATTTCCCTGTAAATGGCATCTTTGACAAATGTCGATTTGGAGGGAAAAGGGAAGCCTTTTGGGATTAACAATTGTTCGGTCGGCCATCTTTCGCGTGTCGACCAATATGCCATTTCTTTTTTCATTGACATGCAATTCGCCCGGGCCATGGCAACGTTCACAATCAATACCCAGAGGGATTTTCTCGAAAAAGTTTACAGATTCAGAATTAACCTTTGGAATTCCATTGTGGCACGACATACATTCAATATCAATTTTTCGGTGAAATGATGTATTCGAAACTTCGAATCCAGGCGGAAGATCCCATTTCCCTTTTTGTGTGTAATAGGTGAGAGGTGCCTGATACACAAAACCATTGTCTGACCAAAAATGGCTGTTCGTGTGTTGTCCACTACCAATAATGTGCGAAATCTGTTCTGTTCTTGAATGAACCGTGTCTTTGTTTAAAAGTCTAAATTCTTGGATGAATAGTTTGGAATTTTCCCAAAACGGATAGTAATATAAATCGCGGTTTGTATCGTAAACAGGTTGGTTTTGCTTGAAATTGCCGGAAGTTTTACTTAGCGAAGCCAAATCAAAGCTTTTGCCCATTCCAGTGTGAACAAATGTTGAGTGTTTATCTGAATGACACCCTTTACAAGTTTCCATTCCTACATAGTCAACAGTATCGTTTATATTCAGAAAATAGCCGGTATCTTTAGAACTTTTGCTATTTGAATTCGCGAAAATATTGGTATAAAACAATGCCAGTAAAATGATTAGCAAGAAAATGCTAAACAATACAATATTTCTTACCTGAGACTTCATTTGGATTCAGGCAAAAATAATATAAATAAACTAGGAATTACATTCCAAATTCTAATTGCCAGTCAATTACACCACCAATTAGATTTCGTACGTTTGTGAAACCGTTTTGCAATAAAAATTGCTGTGCGGTCGCACTTCTTTTGCCTGAACGGCAATGGACAATGATTTCTTCATTTTTCCAATCAATTAGTTCATCTAATTGACCTGGCAATTCACCCAATGGGATCAATTTGCCATTCAAGTTAAACTCATCGAATTCATATTGCTCTCTAACATCTAAAATGTTTAATGCTTCACTTGTATCGATTCTACGCTTTAATTCGATTACAGAAATATCTTGGATCATTGATTATTGTTTGAAAAATTGAGCCTTGCCAATTTGTCCGTTAACGAGCATTACTCTTGTCAAATATAGGCCAGGTTTTAAATTTGATATATCAAAAACTTCGTTATGCCCATTCTTCGTCAGTATGATTCTACCAGAAAGATCTAAAATTTCTGTTTTAGCAACCACCCCTGAACTCGGGAAAATTTGAATATAGTTGTTTGATGGGTTTGGATAAACATTTACACTGATTTTTTCAATTTTATTGGTTGAAAAAGTATAATCAATTCGTTCGCCAAAAAGCATTCTAATCATTGGTGTTCCCTTGATTTCAAAATCTGCTTTTTCCCAACTACCCAATAAGTTATAAAATAGGTGTGGATTCGCTTGATCTTTTTGGTTGTAACGGTAGTTGTTGTCGTAACCAACATTCAATACATAGGGCATGTTTTGCAACCATCCTACATAATATTTCCCCGCTGGTAAATGTATGGTAGAATCAAAGAAGAAATAATGAAACAAATTGATTGAATCTCTGTAAATAGGTTTATCAACATTCATTTCATAAACCAATTGGTCTTTGTTATCTGCACTGCCAACCGGCGACAATGCTCTCCAAATTCTAATTTTAAAACTTCTTTGGCTTACATCTGCATTGGTATGGGTGAAATACATCGATACACCTCGCAAAGAATCATCTTTTATGGTATTAAATTCCATCGCAAATTGTCCTTTTATATTTCCCAAATAAGCATAATCCAATCCAAATCCACCTTCAGCTGAACCATCATCGTATGCATACCAAGGTAAAAACTCATGTGTCATTACAACTTTGTTGTTGTTGGTTGTTGAATTGTAATTGTCGGGGGTGATATCGTTACTCTGTGGTGCAATTTGGTATGTAAACTTTAATGAGGGAACTTCTGACGATAAAGTATCGAAAAATGGCACATCAAACTTTTCTATAGTATCTGAACTCTTAGTAATGTTTCTCGAAGATAAAGCAAAGGGTTGGATGAAAATTTGCTTGTCAAATTTGTTGCGAATGTCTAGCTGAAATCGGGTCTGAACTGCATTGTTCAAATACAAATTGCCCACTTGAACATTAGGGCCTAGTCCTTTGATATTCGAATTCGATTTATAATGACTATAAGGAACGTTAAAATAGTCTTTGCAAAGCCCATTTTTCACGTTCACAATACCAACATCTTCAATTTTGTCGTTCGCTGGATTTCGACTTCTATCCAAACGAATATAGTCTAAATTCCAATGATTTAAATTGCCCGTTGACTTTGTATAATTCACCCATCTGAATTGAAAGTCTTTGTACAAATAATCCAAAGAATTTATTGGGATATAAACTTGCTTAAAAGTATCTTTACTTGTACCTCCAACGCTCCAAACTCTGACCCATTGTTTTTTAGAGTTTTTGAAAAATAAAATCAATGAATCTTCGACTTCTGGAACATCACCAAATCCTTGAGGCTGATAAAAAAAGCTCAAATAAATATTGTCTGTTAACTGATAAGGATAAGAAGTAGCACCTTTGAAATAAAACTGAAGGTTAATGGGTTGAGATGTTAAACTATCTGCAAAAACCATTTTTTGCTTATCTAGGTTTGAATAAGGCGTTCCAAATTTGTTTAAGTGATCGAAAGTGGCAACCTGGTAATTTGGGGGATTGACGCCAAAATTCGGATTTACCCAAACTTGAATATCGCACCATTTTTTATTGTCGGGGAAACCAAAATGATCATATGAAAAGTCTTCAAAGAAAGGAAGTGCCAACGTATCTGTGATGTTATAGGCAATTGACGATTCAAAGGGGATATGTTTGAGTTTTGATTCTCTATAACTGTCTGAATTTAAATGAGTAATGGAAATTGGTTGAGCATTAATTTGCTCACAAAAAGTACATAGGTAAAACAGGCCCAAAATGGCATGTAATTTTAATAGACGAATCCCTTTACCACTAAATTGCTTCATTTCTTATTCTTCGAGAAGAATTTTAACAGATTAATCTGCTGATTCAAATAACGTAAATTATATTTAATTTATTGTATTTATATGAATAAAAAATTAATTCTCTTTTAATTCTGGAGTTTCGGTGGTTGAATTTTCTGTTGAATCGATCATCTCTGGAAATTGCTCTTTATTGTTTGAAATAACAACCAGATCAATTGTAGTTCCTTTATTTAAAAGAGTTCCAGGCTCGATTTCTCGTCCATTAACCAATTGCGATATAACCAAATTATTTCCTATTTCATCGTAACTGTATGAAATATTGCCCAAAATTAGCCCATTGTTTTTAATCACTGCTTTACTCAATGTTAAACTTTGATCGATTAACTTTGGCATTTTCACTTTTGGTTTATTGCCTGAATTAATAACCACATAGATTGCTCTGTCTGGTTTTACTTCTTCGTTTGCTGCAGGAATCTGTTCAATAATCGAAAATGCTTCTGCTTTCTCATTGTAAACACTGTCAATTATTTTAAGAGATAAACCCAATTGCTTTAATTCAGACTCAGCATCCGAAATCGTTTTACCAGTGAGTACGGGCACTTTTATTTTTATGTTATGCTTCGTATACCATCCGAGTCCTAAATAAACACAAAATATCAAAATGCTCAAGATGCCAATTGCTGCGCCAATATTGTACAGCCAATTTTTAGTGTTATTTTCCATGTTTATTTAATGTAGATGCTCCAAATTTCAATATTTCTTCGATAAAATCAAAAGGTTTATACCCATTTATTGCCGCTTGATGATAAATACAAGTGGCTGGTGTCATTCCAGGAAGAGAATTTATCTCAATAATCACTGTTTCAACCTTGCCATCTGCAAAAATTCGGACAAAAGCATCAATCCTGCAATATCCTGTTACATCAAGTGCCCTTGCAACTTTTTCAAGTGTTTGCCTCACCTCTAATGAAATGCGCTGTTGTTCTTTGATCTCTTTAGAAAAACGAGAAGGCGTGAGATTTTGTCCCTCACCAGCCAAGAATTTCTCTTCTAAACTTAAAATTTCAGATTCGGCAAGTGATTCAGAAGGTTCAAACATCTCATATTCTAACTCGCCTTGGGCGTTAAGATGAGTCACCATACCTCCCGTAACTTCGAGAAATCTAACGCAATCTCCTTTATCAATGAATTTTTCAATCAACAGTTCATTCTTTTGAGGGATTTCATCGTTTGAATTTAATCTTAACAATTCACAATGTCTTTCAGATAGTGCTTTTTCATCTCTGAAAATCACCTCCAAGAATAATTCAAGTTCTTGAACTGTTTTAATTTTACGCACAGCAGCACTGCATCCGTCATCTGCCGGCTTTGCAATTAATGGCAATCCAAATTGAGCTGCGATTCTTTCTGAAACGCCCGCCTGATCCACTAAAAATTCCGATTTCGAAACCATCGTATGATCAGCAACTAAAAATCCTAACTCCCTGAGTTTTTTGTTTGTCTCAAACTTATTGATTGTAATTGCTGCACTATGTGCTTTGCTTCCATTATGATACAAACCAACTTTTTCCAAATCGGTTTGAAGCGTTCCATCTTCACCAGGTCTACCATGCAAAGCAATAAAGACACCTTCAACTTCTTTCGCTAAAGATTCTAAATCGACAATTTCAGGTTTGAAAACCACTGGTGTTTGATTGTATTTATTTGTGATTTGAAAGGCTTCTTCTTGAATTTCAGCTAAGACAGCATTCTCTGAATAATGTTCAATCTTTTCACGAATATCATCGGCATTGTCCTTTAACATCATGTTTAAAGGCAATCGATACAATTTATATTCTTGTGAATTTCCTGCCAAAAACAAAGGAATTGGTTCAATGGTTTCACTACTGCTTAATTTCTCGTAGATGTTTCGTCCCGATTCCATACTAATATGGCGTTCGAAACTGTAGCCACCCATGATGACCGCAATTTTTTTCTTGTTTTGAACAGCCGTACTTTGTCCTTCCAATAAATTCTTAAAAGCCATATTCAAAGGCTCAAATTTTTGTCCTTTGGGATGGTGATTTATTCTTGCATCGATTGATTGAGCAATGATAAATGTTAAAAATTTACTCGGGTTCAATCCAATTTCAGCTGCTTGATGGAAGAAGAATGAGCTTGGCATCATTCCACTCGTGGTATTTGGATCATTCAAGAAAATCTCATTTTCGCCATCAACAAAACCATCAATTCTTGCGTAAACTTCAAATCCAAAATGGCCGTAAAGTTGAACACAAGCCCTGCGTATATCATCAATCACATCTGCATCTACCTCAATTGGTGTGACTTTGTTAGATAATCCAGGTAAATATTTACTGCGATAATCAAACATAACGCCCGATTTTCTAATTTCAGTAGGCGGGAGTGCCATGCATCCACCATTTTCTGTTGCCACCACAATACAGCTAAACTCCTTTCCTTCAATCATCGATTCGATCACAACTTGCGATTCGCTATCGAGCGATTCAAGAATTGCAACGCCTTGATTATTGAGTATGTAATTGTAAAATTCATCTGGCCGATTCAATTTCTTACCATCAACTAAAAGTGGCAAACCAAGACCGCTGCGTAAATCGGTCAAGTGTTTGATTTCAGCAATTTGGAATTCTGAAGATTTTTGCTTAAATTCATCTATGTTAAATTCCATTTTGAAGAAAGCTAAATCAACCGCTTTACAAAATGTATCAAAATCTGGATGCTTTAACACACTAACACCTAAAGAAGACCCCTGATGTGCTGGTTTAACAACCATTTGTTCGCCAAATAGCATGTTGAAATTTACAAACCATTCTTGTTTTTGATTGTAATTTCCATTTTGATTGCTTTCTGAATTTTGCCAAGCACTTTTATCAATTGTATGGTATTCATTCACATACAATCCAGTGGCTGTTTGGAAATCCTTTTGAATCGATTTATTAATTCCAATGGCAGACGGTAAAATCCCAGATCCGCTGTACGGAATTCCCAACCATTCTAAAATACCTTGAATGCTGCCATCTTCGCCAAAAGTGCCATGAAGTGCAAGAAATGCAAAATCTATATGGTTTTTGAGTGTTTCAAACTGCACAATTTCACCAATTTCCTGGAGCATTGTAGTTTGAAGTTTTTCTTCAGACAGTTTCTCTACAGTTGTATGTTCATTTTCTGCAGCAATTTGTTCCCATTTAGAAATCCAACCTGGATATTCTTCTGGAAAAGCTTGATTCAGCGCTTCGTGAGCGTTTAAACTTTCTGCATAAATTTGAAAACCATGTGGAAGTTCAGGCAAGAATTTCGCTGGCGGGTAAAAATCGCGGATACTTCCTTTGTAAACGTATTGCCAATCGACCTTTACGATGTTTCCAAAACTGTCTACAAATAGGGGTATGGCTTCAAAAATTGATTTGTCGAGATTGTCGTAAACGGTTCGTCCACCCGCAAAAGAAACTTCTCTTTCACGAGATTGACCACCAAAAAAAATACCTACACGAATTTTTTTCATTAAGTCACAAAAATAGGTAACATTTGTTCTAAACCCAATGAGGAATCAATGGAATTTTATTGTTACTTTGCAAAGCATTTATGAATCAGATTTTACTGTTCCAAAATTTACAAGAAATAGCCCAGTTGGGGCTTCCACAAAACGTTCAAAAATATTTTGAAAAAATGTTGTCTAACGAGACATATTCATACGATTATTTTGGTTTTGAGGGACATTTTTACCTGGTTAAATTGGGCAAGAATGTAGGAAATATAGAATCGGAGAGATTGAGAGTTGAGGGATCTAGAATTTTAAAATCGGCGGCTTCACTAAAACTCGAAAACGTTCAAATAATTTACAATCAAACTCAAAAAAATGACGCCTTTTCATTGGTAGAGGGATATTTATTGGGTCAATACAAATTTGATAAGTACAAAAAATCTTCTGATTTGCCGACTTCTCAAACTGAAATTTTAGTATCGCAATCAGACGAAAATGAATTAAATGCTCTAAAAACAGTTATTTCAGCGGTTTTTAAAGCGAGAGATTTGGTGAATGAACCTTCGAATGCTCAAACGGCTACCCAGTTGGCAAAATCTTTTGAAGCACTTGGATTGGAAGCTGGTTTTACCACAGAAATATTAGGGAAATCACAAATTGAAAGTCAGAAAATGGGAGGTCTCATGGCCGTTAACAAAGGGAGCCAAGAACCACCTTCATTTTCAATTATGAACTATAAACCTGAAAACGCTGTCAATAAACAACCCTACATTTTAATTGGGAAGGGAGTGGTTTTTGATACAGGAGGGTTGAGCTTGAAGCCAACGCCAAACAGTATGGACTTTATGAAATGCGACATGGCTGGAGCAGCTGTTGTTGGAGCCGTAATGTATGGCATAGCCTCATTGAAATTACCAGTTTGGGTAATGGGTTTGGTGCCCGCAACTGATAACCGACCTGGTGAAAACGCTATTTGTCCAGGAGATATTATAACCACCTTAGATGGAACAACCGTGGAAGTTTTAAATACCGACGCCGAAGGTCGTTTAATTCTATGTGATGCCTTAAGTTTTGCTAAGAAATATGATCCTCAAATGGTGTTCGATTTTGCAACTTTAACCGGTGCAGCAGCCAACGCATTAAGTAGCTACGGATGCGCTGTAATGGGTACCGCTTCTGATTCCATCAAAAACGAACTCAAAGAAAGTGGCGATACCGTGTATGAAAGAATGGCAGAATTGCCTTTATGGCCAGAGTATGGCGATGAAATGAAAGGTGAAATTAGCGACCTTAAGAACTTAGGAAAAGGCGCTGGTGGAGCTCAATCTGCAGCCATGTTTTTGAAGCATTTTATATCTTACCAATGGTTGCACTTCGATATTGCTGGTACGTCTTTTGCACATGCCCCTAAAGGCTATATTTCTCAAGGTGGAACAGGTTTTGGGGTGAGAATGATGTTGAATTATTTTATAAAAAAGTACAATGGAAAATAAAATGATTAAAGTGGGTATAACCCAAGGTGATCCAAACGGAATCGGAATGGAGTTGATCTTAAAAACTTTTGCCGAAGAGAGTATTTATAAATATTGTATTCCTGTATTGTATGCATCTCCAAAAATCTTTTCTTTTTACAAGAAAGTCTTGGGGTTTGAACAACCAATGTACAACTTAGTGAAAAGCGCTCAAGATGCCGTTCAAGGGAAGTTAAATATGGTTATTTCTAGCGAAGACATTTTTGAAGTGCAAATGGGACAACCAAGCGAATCAGCTGGTAAAGAAGCGCTTAAATCGTTAGATGCAGCGTTGAACGACATGCATCATTTAGATGCTCTTGTTACAGCTCCGTTAGATAAATCAACCGTTGCACCTCATGCGCCGAATTTTACGGGACATACAGGTTATATCGCAAACTATCTAAAAGCTGAAAATTATGCCATGTTTTTAGTGAGTGATGAACTCAGAGTTGCATTGGCTACAGAACATGTTCCTGTTGCTGCTTTAGGCAAATCTTTGAATGCAGATATCATTATCAACAAACTCCATGTGATGAACAATTCATTGCGTGAAGATTTTGGCATTACCAAACCAAGAATTGCTGTTTTAGGATTGAATCCTCACGCTGGCGATAATGGATTACTTGGAAAAGAAGAAATTGAAATTATTAAACCAGCCATTAAAACAATTTTTGATCAAGGGAAATTGGTTTATGGTCCTTATTCAGCAGATAGTTTCTTTGGAAGTGGTCAATATAAATCATTTGATGCCGTTTTGGCGATGTATCACGACCAAGGTTTGATTCCATTCAAAACATTCGCATTTTTTGACGGTGTGAATTATACAGCTGGTTTACCAGTTGTTAGAACTAGCCCAGACCATGGAACAGCTTATGATTTGGTTGGAAAAGGGACTGCTGAAACGTTAAGTTTTAGGTCAGCAATTTTTGAAGCCATTAAAATTGTAAAAAACAGACTTCAGTTTGTAGATGATTATAAAAATCCTTTGCCTTACGCAGAACTTCGTAGAGAAAGATTTAGAATTGATTTCTAAATCTTATTTGTTTTTGTTGAGCCATTGAATCATGGTTTCGATGACCTCCATTGAAATGGTTTCTTCATTTGAAAGATATTCATTTACGTTGCCCGTTTTGCAATGCTGCATTAGGTGATTCAATCCTTCAAATCCAACAAAATCAATATTTCTACCTAATAATTTTAATTGATCAACGGCTTCCTTGTTTTGATCATATGGAATTTGTTGATCGAGTTTTCCCATCAAAATAAGTGCAGGAATACGAATATGAACCAATTCGGTGGCTTCATTTGATTTGATAAAATAGCGCATCCAATCCATTTGATTCAAAGGTTTGTAAATTTCAACTAGCGTTGGAATGAATTTCGCTTTATAAAGTTTTTCAAAAGATTTGATGACTGATTTATAGTGGTTTTTTGGAAGTTTCGAACTCGATTTCCATGATTCAACACAATGATTTACAATGTTTGAGATTTCCAATTCAGACATTAGGGTATCATGGTTCACAAATTCATTTAGAATCATTTCATGCAAAAACAGATACGATGTGATTACGTTTTCAGTTGATCCACTGTTTTTTAATGCCCAGTAATTTTGGTATGTGTTGATTTGAATTCCACTCGCCAATGCTGGAGCCATGCCAATAATGCCTCTGATTTTACTTGACTTTCTGGCAACGCCTATGGCAATGCTGCCGCCTTCACTATGTCCCAATAAGAAAATTTTAGACGTATCGATTCTTGAATCTTTTAAAAGAAAATCCAAATAGGAGAGTCCATCATCAATTAAATCTGCTGTGGTGAAATTGCGTTTCTCGGGACTCATTTTAGTTTCTCCTGCGCCTCTATCGTCAACGCGCAAAACAGCAAACCCAGCTTTTGTGAGTTCGTTGGATATGACAGCAAAAGGTTTGTGGTTACCAATACTCTCATCTCTATCTTGACTTCCGCTTCCAGTAAATAAAATGACAGCGGGTAATTTTTGTTCGTTTTTAATGGCAGGATGTGTTAATGTTCCTGCAAATTTGATTTTCCCATCATTATTTGAAAACGAAACATTCTCATAAAGATACGTGCATTCCAACACTTTTGGCGTTTGCGGTTTATCTAATTTTAAAGGCCCCCAATGCTTTGTTAATTTCAACGGAATTGATTTGCCTCTTTGTTCAAATACTCCTTGAATGATGTTCGTATCTATGATTTTTCCTTTGAATTTCGCACCTAAACTGGTGATTTCGAATGCTACATTTTTCTTTTTGAGGGATGTTTGGTCAATTGCATAGTTTTTCAATCGCTGTGCAGGAACATCCACCTTTGTGAGATAATAAATCTCATCTTTTGAAACTTTTGTTTCTTTTACATTGAAATGGATATCTAATTCAACGCCTTGCATTTTTATTGTGCCAATCCATTTTCCTGGAAATGAAAATTGCGCTTCAAGTTTAAGCGTAAACATGATCAATAAAACAACAATGGCAAAATGCTTATTCATGTTGCAAAATTCGGATATTTCGAAAACAATACAATTCTTTCAAAAAAATAAAAATCTTAAGCCTAATTTTGGATTCTTGAATCTACAAGATCATAGCTATCCATATTGGTTGAAAAATAGACCTCAACTCATTCATTTGAGTTGGATGTTTAAACATATATTTTACCAACGAACTCGTTTTTTGAAACGGAATATCGTTAAAGAATTGAGCGAACTCAATTCAATTGAGACTGTTAAATCACCTCATTTTAACATTTTGGATATAGGTTGTGGTGATGGACAATTTGCGTTTTTTGCAAAAAACAAATTTAAAAACATTCGGATTTTATGCAACGACATTTCGGTTAACAACATCGAATTTTGTGAATTATATAGCAGTCATTTTAACTTGACCGATGTTGAACCGTCAATTGAAATGAATTCAAATGACATGCAATGCGCCGATATTGTATTTGCGTTCAGTGTTTTGCAATATGTAGAAGATGAAATTGGATTTTTGAAATCCATTCAACATCGAATGAATTCAAATGGTAAATTGTTGCTTTATGTACCCATCAATCACCGAAAAATAGGGTGGTTGTATATGATACTTTTTCATTCATTTGAAACATATGAATCTTCCCAAAATAGAAAGAAAATATATTCTATGGTTCAATTGCAGTCTATCTTAAAGCAAAGTGGATTTGAAATTTCAAACACCACCTATGCTTGCGGTAATAATGGCATAAGGGCTCAAGAATGGACAAGCAATGCAATCACACTGATTTCTCAATCAAATGTCATTTATAAAATCATTGGCGCCCTTTATTTGAGTTTAGCCACTATCCCAATTTTGATTTATCAGTTTAAAGATAAGTTCAATCCACAAAACGAACAAACTTCGAACGCTGTTTTGTTGGAGTGTAAAGTGCTTTAATTGTCAAATGTTATTCATCAATTGTTTTTGGAATTGGATTTCCTAGCTTTGCTTGCTCTGAATATGGAACCCCGTAATCACCTTTAATGTTTGGATTGTTGTGAACAAACATTAAGAAATTAGAACTTACCCAAAACTGACAAACGAGTATCCAAGAGATAAATTTAGGATTGATTTCGTTTACCACAATGGTGAATAAAACCTGAATCATGGGAAACAATACAATTAGATAGTGATCTCTTACATTAATGCCAGAAATGGTAAAAAAGAAGGCTGGTAAAATGATATATGCCCAAAGTAAAAACTTGGCTTCTTTATCTCCGGTAATTGTATTTCTGACTGATTTTTCTTTGAAAACCTTGAATAACACAAAAAGAAAGATTCCGCAAAGAACCAATAAGAATATCAAATTCAAATAACTGTATGGTGCTTTTAGGAATTCAGGAGTTGTTTTTCCCAATGAATAAACAACATTGATTCCCACTACATCGGACATAAATCGGATGAAAAATTCGAATTTGAAAATATTAAGAATACTTGTAGATGATTTTCCTGCATGAGAAATTACGTGAAACGCCCAATTTAAACTTGGAAGTAGTGCCCAAACTAAGAACATTGAAAGTTTCCAAACCCAAGTGAATGAAGCTTTAATGCCCCCATCATACCAGATTGCTGCTAGAATCATACTGGCTGCCAAATAGAATCCCGACATATGAACTTGCATGGCTAAACCCAATCCGAGTGCCCATGAGAGAATTCCAATCCACGATTTACGATTTACAAATCCCCAAAAAGCAATACTGGTGAAAAATGGCAATAAGTCTTGAGCCCAAATTTTGCGGCTAAAAACAATGTGCAATAAATGGGTTGACGCAATTGCGATTGCCGGTAGAATCAGATGTTTCCATTTGGGATTCCATTGTTTGAGTGCCAAATAGAAAATGCCAATACCCGTCACATTCATTAAAGCGACTGCCCATACCATTCCTACAGGACTTAAATTCAAATGCCTGAAAACAATAAATGGCCAAGTACTCACGCCTGTGTTTACAATTCCACCACCACTCATGACGCCCAAGTCGGGCCATATTTTTTGATTTGCCCAATCAGAGCAATGTAACCACATCCATTGTTCGTCCCATTTCCATTCCATATCGTCGAGCCAAATGAAACGGAGTAAGATTCCTGCAACAATACAGAAGTAAATAACGAGTCTGTGAAAAGGTTTAAATGTCATTTTTAATATTAGTTTAAGGTATATTCAATGCCTTGGTCTACAATTTGAACGTTTTTAAATCCGGCATCAAGAATATGTGATTTAAATGTTCCTAAAGTTTCTGCTTCACCATGCACCAAGAAAACTTTTTTCACTTTGCTTACATCTTGGCAAGATAAATATTCAATCATTTCTTTCCAATCGGCATGTGCACTAAAGTTATTCATTCTATGGATTTCGGCAAAAACTTGATACTTCTCACCAAAAATTTTCACTTCCTGATTTCCGGCAGTTAATTGTCCTGCCAAACTAAATGGCGTGGCATAACCAACAATTAAGATGGCGTTTAGTGGATTTTCAATGTTATTGGCAATATGATGTTTAATTCTTCCTGCTTCGGCCATTCCACTTGCAGAAATGATAATTGCCGCCGAATGAATGTCATTAATTGCTTTCGAATCTTCAACTTTACTCACATAATGCAAACTTGGAAAAGAAAATGGATCCCCATCTTTGGTAATGTACTCCAAGATGTCAGGATTAAATTCCTCTCTATGCAACGACATAATTTGTGTTGCTTTGATGCTGAGAGGACTATCTACATAAACTGGAATATGGGGCAAGCGTTTTTCGAATGCCAGTTGATCTAAGATATAAATGATTTCTTGGGTTCGATCAATTGAAAAGGCTGGAATGATAATTTTTCCATGTTTTTCAACGCAAATTCTATGAATTAATCGATAAAAATCCTCTTTTGCATCAGCCATTTCTTCATGAACCCTGTCGCCATAAGTGCTTTCCGAAATAATATAATCTGACTGTGGAAAAGGGAATGGACCAGCTAAAATTTGATCGTTCGGTCGGCCAATGTCACCTGTGAAAGTGAGGGTAATTGTTTTTCCTTCTAAATCAACCAATTTTATATGAATTGCAGAGCTGCCAATAATATGAGCATTGGCATAATACGATGCTTTTGTGCTTTGGCCTACGGCAAATTCTTGTTTGTCTTGAACAACCTGAAACATTCCTAACGCTCTCATTGCATCATTCATGTCATATAAAGCATCAAGTGGCTCTAGTCCTTTTTCTAAACGTCTTTTATTGACACGTTTTAAATCTGATTCTTGAATATGAGCACTATCGGCCAACATAATCTCGCACAAATCTCTCGTTGCAGAGTTACTGAAAATGGTACCCGAAAATCCATCTTTGACTAATTTGGGCAATAACCCGGTATGGTCTATGTGCGCATGCGACAAAATCACATAATCAATCTCTGAAGGAACAAACCCCCAATTTCGATTTAACTCGTTGCCTTCTTTTCCTTCTCCTTGGAACAACCCGCAGTCTAATAGAATTTTTTCACCTGTAACGGTTGTAATTAAGTGCTTGGAACCTGTGACTCTTCCTGCGGCTCCATGGCTTGTTAAGGTTGGAAATTGTTGCATCGTTTACAAATTTATTCATTTTTAACCACCAATACTTGCTTCTCATTCGTTTCAATAAGAATATTTTTTGCGCTTCTCGCAAAAAAATGCATATCCGTCGCTATTTATTTGCACTATCTGCAACTAATTTTTGCAACCCATTGAAATACAATGGAGACTGTATTAAGTGACTTCCGTACCAACTAAATTTTTGTCCATCTACAATGTAAATCAATGCATTGGGTAGTATTTCTTGGAATTCTTGAATGTGTTTTTCCTTGAATGGATAAGGTTCCGACGATAAAAAAATCACTTCTGGATTCAATTCCTTCATTTCTTCAATTTCAATCACGGGATAACGTTTTTTATCGATAGTTAGATTGCTAAAACCACATTCTTCAATCATTTGATGAATGAATGTATCTCCGCCAACTGTCATATATGGATTTTTCCATATGAAATAAATGGCTGTTTTTTTGATTGCTGGAAATTGAATTTCCTTGAAATTCAAGCTGATTTTAGAAATGATCGATTGCGCTTCAAATTCTGTTTTTGTCAGCTGTCCAACATGAGCAATCATTTCAAGTGAACTTTTTAAATCGTAAATATCGCTTGTGTAAACAATGAATTCTTTGCGTAAACTTTCAATTTGATCCTTGTCGTTTTCTTCTTTATTTGCAAAAATGATATGCGGATTTAAAGATTTAACTTTTTCAATATCAATGTTTTTAGTGCCTCCAATTTTAGATTTTAGCTCAAACCATTTTTGAGTCTCTGTCTCTAATTCTTGAGGTTCAATGCAGAACTTTGTGAGTCCAACAATTTGATTTTTCAATCCCAGATCATACAAAAGTTCAGTCTGGGAAGGGACCACCGATACAATTCGCAGTTCATCTCTAGTCATTGTTTCTAACAATTCGAGATTCATTTCGTAACTAGTTTGATCAATGAATTTCATAGCTTCAAATTCTATTTTTTTATGATGGTAGATACATTTTGAGGGACATTGAATTCTTTAGAATTTAAAGATCGAAAACGCTGTATCATATGTGTGGTTTTATCTAATGCAGCTCTAGAAATATGGTCGCCATCGGTCATGAATTCTTCTGGTTTACTTAAACTATCCGACAAATTTAACATTGGAATACCTCGTGTTTTTAATGAATAATAATTTAGGTATTGGCTCGGAATGAGTGCCTTATAAGCGGGAAAAACAGGAGAATTAATTAGCGTTAAATGAATTTTTTGTTCATTACAGTATTTAACGATGGAATCGAAATATGCAATCTGTTGAACACTGAATTTTATCACCTTTTGATGGTCATAAAATTGTTGCTGAATGCGTTTTTTTAGTTGATTTAAGTTGACTTTCTTTCTGGCTGGAATGGCATAACCCGCAGGTACAAAGTTGTATCTTTTGACAACGGCATTCCACGCTAGTTCAAATTGCTTTTTGATTAAAAAATGAAGATTTAAAAAATGATATTGACGAAATACGTTCATTGGATCAGGATCAATGACTAAATATCGCGGCAATACCTCTTCTTGGTTGTTTAAATATCCCTCAAAATAATGACTGAATGAATGGTGAGAACATCCCAAAAATACCGTATCGGTCTTTTTTATTTTATTGAGGGACAGTAATTTGTAGTAATTAAATTTAAAACTCTCGCTGTTGTATGCAAAGTTAGAATTGCTTTTGAACAGGTATTGAATTCTTGAATCACCTAGAAAGATTGTTCGGTATGTTTGTCGAAATGGATGCTTTGAGAAATGATGGTAAATTGCAGAAAATGAAATTGTTACAATGAACAAGAATGAAAAAATGAAAATAATCATTTTAACTACAAATTTTCTCATTTTTATTAAAATTGGAAATAAATAAAGCTCGATTTAGTTCCAAAATAAAACGCAATAAACAAACCGATGATAAAATAAAGAATCCATCGAAGGGTTTGTGTTGGAATATTTGCAAATAATTCACGTTCGTTTTTTCTGAAAATCCAATCAAATACAATCACAGGAACAACATACCAAAGTGCATTGATAACGCCATTAGGATCGGTAATTCCGGGCTTTCCTAAGAATTGATTTGGTTGCTCAATGATACTTAAAATGATTTTTTTAATGTATTGGTTGGCAGTTTCAATGTCTTTTGCCCTGAAATATATCCATGCAATTGTCACAAATACAAAGGTTTGAATCATTTGAAATAACTCTAAAATACTTGGCAAAATGGTATTTTGCGCAACCACATTGGTTGTGAATTTTCTATTTCTATTGAGTAAAAGTGATGGAAGAAATCCCAAAGCATGAATCAAACCCCATACGATGAATGTCCAGTTTGCGCCATGCCAAAATCCACTCACTAAGAATATAATGAAGGTGTTTCGGATGGATATATATTTACCTAGTTTAGATCCCCCAAGCGGAATGTATAAATAATCTCTGAACCACGATGAAAGAGATACGTGCCAACGGCGCCAAAATTCTGCAATATTCCTTGAGAAATAAGGGAATTTGAAATTGCTCAACAATTCAAATCCAAATAACTTGGCTGTCCCTAAAGCAATATCTGAATACCCGCTAAAGTCCCCATAAATTTGAAAACTAAATAAGACGGCACACAAGATTAAGGTATAAGCGTCGTGGGTTTGATAATTAGAATAAATTGAATCAACAACCTTGGAAATAGTGTCGGCAACCACAACTTTTTTGAAAAGCCCCCATAAAATGAGACGGCTACCGGCTACCGCTTGGGCATAATTAAACGTTCTGTTTTTTTGAACTTGTGGCAAAAGATGGTTTGCCCTTTCAATTGGACCAGCAACGAGAAGTGGGAAGAAACTCACAAATACACCGTAATCGATGAGGCTTTTAACTGTAGTTTGCTGTTTTCTGTAAACGTCAATTAAGTACGAAAGACCATGGAAAATGTAAAATGAAATCCCTATTGGCAAACCTATTTTGAGTATTGGGAGCGACGCATGTATGCCTAATTGATTGAATCCAACTTGAAATTGGTCAATAAAGAAATTGTAATATTTAAAGATTCCTAAAATTCCTAGATTGAGAATCACACTTAAGGCGAGCCAAAATTTCGATGTTTTTATTACAGGGTTTTCAATTTCGAATGCCAAATAATAATCTATAATTGTGATGCCTATGAGTAGGTATAAAAATGGAATGCTCCACCATCCATAAAAAAAATAACTCGCCACTAAAATCAGGATGTTTTGATTTTTGAGGGATTTATTAAAGACAAACCAATACAGTAAAAATACGATTGGCAAAAAGATTAAAAACTCAAATGAATTAAATAGCACAGGGCAAAGATATAAAAAAGGTTATTGACAATTTAGATGATTTTCAATTCACTTTTTTGTTTCCGTAAAATGATTGTTTATGGAACAATTGCGAAACAGTAAATTCGTTTATATGTAGACCGTCTACAAAATTCGAATCGTTTAGATGGAGTGTTTCGGGATTGAAATTTCCCACAATGCGAGCGGTTTTGGGTGTACTTTGATGAATGAAATCATTCAGGAGTGTTAAATTTTGAACTCGGATGTCGTTTTTATTTTTGACTTGGAATTTCGGATGAAATGGGGGGATGAAAATAATCACATTTTGATTTTTTGATGCATCGGTTACCAAGTTTAGATATTCTTTAAACTGAGATTCATTAATTTTTTGAAAATTCTTTAATAGATAAAAGTCTTTACAAAAAAAGTCCACCCTTCCGGCTTTTAAATTAGGTCCAAGAGTCTTTTGCTTGATACTGCCATCTGAAAAGCGGATGAAATTATTGGGATTTGCAATTGCGGTTTCTGAAGCTTTAAAGTATGTTTTTTTAGATGGGATGAATGATTCTTTGAATTCTTCAAACGTGAAGTTAAAATGTGTGATGTCTGATATGGCTTTTTGGATATTCTTGGTCAGGATAAATTGCTCATATCTATTTTCTATTGAGGGACATACTGTCCATGGATTGATGTCGAAAATGATGGTGTCACAAGACAAATGAAAGTCTTTAGTTAGCTGATAAATTGATTGAATATCAATTAAGTTGGCTGCCGAAACGCCTAAATTGAGCGTGTTTTCAAAGCCAGTAAATTTTCCTATTTGCATCACGCGAGAGGATCCAATGACAATGTATTTGAAATGTTTATTTCGATTTCGTTTAATGAGTTGGTAAACAGTTCTGCGGTCTTCAGCAATTTCGGATTTGATGATTAGGTCATTTTGGCTAAAGTCCCTCACAAATTGAATGGCTGGTTTATCCCACAATAAATTATGCTTTGAATTGTAATAAGTGTAACATGAAATGAAACAAAAGAAGCTCAAATAAATGGCTATTTTTCGCAAAAAATGTTTCATGTTAAGTGATAGATTGTGATAAAATTACTTTGGATTTTGATTTGATAAAAGAAATGTCATGGGAATATGCAATCTGCTTTTCCAAGATTTTTCGCTATGATCTGCTCCCGGTTTATAAATGGTTAACCAATTGTTTTTCGAATATCCCTTTTGCAACATAAGTTGATCAACTTGCATTTGGATAGCCGGGTAAAAGGCGTCTAAAGTTTGATCTCCGCAGTCGAAATATAATTTATGGTTTTTCGGATCTGGCAATTTTTCATTGAGATAATTGAGGAAAGTTTGAGGAATTGGGTTGTTTTTTGAGTTAAAAGTGCCAATCCAATGTGTGGAAATACATGCCGCGCCACCAAAAATATTGGGATATTCACAAACGGCATACATTGAAATTAATCCGCCCATACTACTTCCTCCGATGAATGTATTTTCTTGATTTGTATGCACAGAAAATGTACGATCAATATATGGTTTTAATTCTGATACTATAAATTTCAGATAATTGTCTGATTGAGGTTGGAAATCCTCATTTGTTCTTCCTGCTAATTTTAAAACCATCGAAACGCTATCTTTTTCATTCTGCATTAATTTTTCAAATGGTTTTTGAGGGAAATAGTCTGCATGTCTTGTGTTTCCGCCATTCCAAATACCAACTACAATAACATCTGTAATTTTATGTTGTGAATTCAAATCAGAGAGAATATCATCAACGTCCCAAGCTTGGTGATTCCAAGTGATGGTAGAATCGAATAATCCTTGACCATCATGCATGTACAACACGCTGTATTTTTTTTGATTGTTGTAATCTTTAGGGAGCCAAATATCTATATTGCGTGCTGTTACAAATTCGGATTTGAATTTGTCAATTCGAACAATTTCTCCAGCCAAAACCTTTGGTAATTGCTGAGATTTGAGCTGAATTGAACAAATAAAAGCGAAATAGAGTAGGAGGGATTTCATGATGGGTTTCGCTTCTAAGTTTGAATAGGCAAAAGTAGGAAAATGAAGAATATAAAAAAAGGCTACCGAAAACGATAGCCAATATCTTGAGTAGCGAAAGGGGGAATTGAACCCCCGACCTCAGGGTTATGAATATTGTGGTATATTTTGTAAGTATTTGATAATCAAATCTATTTTTATTTTACAAATCAGGATTTAGCGTTTAGGAAACGCTCGTTCTATCATTGTTAAATCGTTGTATTTTT
>CAIRMY010000186.1 GCA_903879775.1 uncultured Bacteroidota bacterium | reverse complement strand
GGCATAGCTGGAGTTTTAGCTCTTATATCTTTTACAGTAGGAGCAGTTGGTTTAATAGCTTCTGGAGACAGCACTGAAGCCGCATCAAACGCAAAAGACAGAATGAAAGGCGCAGCCTTAGGATTAGTTTTAACCCTTTCTTCTTTTATTTTTGTTCCCATTTTAAATAACTTTATCCATTTTTCGAATGTCAAAAAAATTCATTAAACCCATTGCCATTGCAATTGTTGCGCTTGTTGCCTTCTTTTTCCTTTGGCGAAATATGAACCTTACCTCCAGTTGGAAACCTAACCTGTTTGCACTCCAAAACCCAAACAAAATTACAAAATTTACCTTTACCCCAAACAATTCCAAACAACCTCCGCTCTCCTTCGAGAAAATCAATAACGTTTGGTATGTATTTAACAACAATGTTAAATATGTGGCCGACTCCGCTTCAATTCATCTCCTGATTCAGTGGGCGATGCCGCGACTTAAAATAAAATTACCCACTTCCGATAACGAAAAAAAATCGGTAACCCGAAACCTTACCCTAAATGGGGTGAAAGCAACTTTCTTTGAAGGAAATGATCCCGTACATACCATATACGTTGGTGGCTCCACCCAATCAAATGAAGCCACTTATATGTACTACCCAGAGACCGAGAGACCCTGTGTTGTAGAAATTCCAGGTTTCCAAGGCTACCTTACCCCCTATTTCAATACCGATATCCAAGTGTGGCGCTCTGTGTTCCTGTTTTCTGAAAATCCGAACAATATAAAATTACTCACGGTTACCTATCCCTCCGAAAAAAATAGATCGTTTACAATACAACAATCTGGTGATGAACTTTCGCTCCTGAATTCTGAGGGACAAAAAGTTGAAGGGAAAAGAGGCCTCATTGCCGGTTATCTTATCATGTCAAAAGATTTTGCCCGCGAAGCAGGCTCCGTTGCAGGAATTAACCAAGATGCCACCCAAAAAGATGCCGTGCTTAAAAGCACTCCCCTGGTCATTTTCAACTACACAACCTCAACCAATCAAAAAACATCGATATCCGTTTATCCTGTTCCCTCAGGTTTTGAAGATGTTGCAATCGATGCAAAACCAAACGAAACATCCACAAAACAAACAGAATTGTTTTGGGTGAAATCAAGTAACGACCCATATATCTGGATGGCACAAGACATTGTATTGCGCAACAGAATTAAACAATTGTCAGACTTTTTACAATAAAATTAGTGAGCTTTAAAATAATTGGTGCCATCATTGGCTACATGTCGAGCGGCTTCTATGGCGCCCTCATCGGTTTCTTAATTGGTTTTTATGTAGATTATATCTCTTCTGGCGATGCCTCAAAAGATAGTCAATCGCAAGGAAAACAAGGATATTCTAACTATCAATCGCAATACCAATCGCAATATCAAGCGCACCCAGGCGACTTTAAAAACTCACTGCTCATTCTCATTGCCTCCGTGATGAAAGCCGACGGTGTGACCATGAAAAGCGAACTAGACATGGTTAAAGCAATGCTCTTGCGCACTTATGGCGAAGCAGAAGCCAAAGTATTGCTGCTAAAACTCAGAGATTACCTCCAACAAGAACACAACCTTGCCGAAGTTTGCCGAAACCTTCGCAACCGTATGAGTTACAGTCCCCGATTAGAACTCGTGCACATTCTCTTCCGCATTTCCCGCGCCGATGGTGAAATTTCGCAATCCGAACTTTCACTAATCGACACCGTTGCAGCGCAATTGGGCATTAGCACACCCGATTATTTATCGCTAAAAGCAATGTTTGTATCATCGGCCGATTCCGATTACAAAATTTTAGATGTGAGCACCTCTGCAACGGAGGAGGAACTGAAAAAAGCCTACCGAAAATTGGCCATGCGTTTTCACCCAGATAGGCTTCTCGATTTATCGGAAAGTGAGAAAAAACAAGCCGAAGCGAAATTCCATAGGGTTCAAGCCGCCTACGAAAACATTAAAAAGAAGAACGGTTGGGCATGATTCGCGTACACGTTGCCCTCTTTTTTGTATCGCTGCTTTACGCCATTTTATTTTCTTGGGCCGGTCAAATTATGCCGAATCACTTATCGGCGGAAGCCTTTGTTTTTCTCAGAATTGCCTTCGCCACTTCGCTATTTCACCTCATTGGCTTTTTCCAAAAACAAGACAACATCAATTGGAAACTCCATTTAAAAGAATTTGCAATCTGCGGATTCTTTGGCACCAGTGCCAATATGTTTCTATTTTTCAAAGGACTCGAGACCACCTACCCCATCAACGGCGCCATATTAATGCTATTTACACCCCTTTTTGTTGCCATTTTCGACCATTTTAGGGTGAAAAAATGGCCCAATTGGCAGTTTGCCCTCGGATTTATCATTGCCGGAATTGCCTCATACCTGCTCATTGCGGGAAAAGGCGCTAAATTTTCTCAAAAAACAATTATGGGGGACATTTGGGTGGCAATCAATGCAATTCTTTATGCTGTCTATTTGGTGAGGGTCAAAAAACTCACCTCGGTTTACAATCCAATTACCGTGAATAAATGGACATTCACGTTTGGACTTTTATACATCACACCAGTGGGCTTGTTGCCATTGCTTCACTCCCATCCCTCAACAATACCACAAGATATTTGGATTAAAATTGGCTATATCTTGGTATTCACAAGCTTCTTGGTTTACCTCCTGAATGCCTACAGTGTTAAGAAAGCAGGACCAACATTGGCGGGTTTATACATTTATTTACAACCGCTGTTAGCCACAATCATTGCATTTATTTTGCAAACCGACCACATTTCTTCATACAAAATTGTTTTGATATTGGCTGTACTTGTGGGCGTTTACAACGCAACCAAATTCACACCAAAGGCAACTTCAAAAGCATAATTACCCTTTACAACCTCATTTTTTTTTCGTATATTTGCAATCCTTATGCAGACTGAAAAAGCAAATACAATCATTGAAAAAGCAATCAAAAGTGTAGAGAAAGACGGAATTGTTGCCGACAAACTCATTCCTTTATTACAAGAAGCAAGAGAATTTGCATTGAAAGAGGAAGATCCTTTGTTAACACGTGCATTGCGTTTGGCATGGCAGCATTTAGAGTCTAACGATACTTTTGCTGTTGATTTGGCAGAAGACATTGAAAATGAAACTGAAAACTTCATCTATTTCTTAAGTTTATGTGTTAAATGTGAAAACGAAATTAACCGCACAGAACTGAGAGAAATGACAAACAATATGCAAGCTTTGGCTTAACAATGTTCTCTAGCAGATTCAATATTGGCGTTCTATTGATATTGGCCTTTTTGACCATTCAATTTAATAGCCTGCATCTGCACGCCCATACCTCAGTACCCCATAAACACATTATTTCCGCAGATACTGCAAATCATTCCTTCGAGGAAATTTGCAATATTTGCGATTTTCAATACGCACCTGTCCTTCTTGCTCCCACCTTCAAAACCCAAATACTAACCTCAAACCTTGTCTTAGGTTGGGGCAATTATTTTTTACAAGAAGGACAAATTTCCCTCTCCAAGCCTCATAACAAGGCACCGCCCATCTATTCTTGATTTCGACAATCTCCGCCTAGCGGGCATTTAAAATTCAAGAATCATGAACAAAAAACACATTGCCCTATTATGGGGTTTCATACTATATGGATCAGTTGCGGTTGCTCAAAAGAAACCGTGTAACTTTGTATTGGATATCACCGTAATACAAAACAACACCAAACTAAACCATGCCGAAATCTTTATTGAAAAAGACCACCGCTTAGAATTCACCAATGAAAATGGGCATGCCCTCATTTCCAACCTCTGCGATTCTATTGTTGAAATTGAAATCCAAACACCTACAATTCATGAACATTACCAATTGAATATCTCTAAAAATATCCCTCAAGAAATTTCAATTCAAACAAACGACACAAACAACGTTCTCATTTCCGTTCAAAAAACAGCAAATATTCGGCAAGACAACTTTAACGTTGAATCGAAATCAATTCAATCGTTTTCTGGCCAATTACAAAACCTACCCCTAGTT
Organism: uncultured Bacteroidota bacterium; assembly: GCA_903879775.1. GTDB lineage: Bacteria > Bacteroidota > Bacteroidia > NS11-12g > UBA955 > VMCP01. Next base: position 3,681 of record CAIRMY010000186.1, on the reverse strand, counting down.
CAGTTACTCACCACCGGAAGAACCATTTCTAAGCCAATGATTCAAGGCATGACAGGCCTTAGAGTTCCAGTATTTATTGATGGAATGCGGTTGCAAGGACAAAGTTGGGGCCAAGATCATTCACCAGAATTGGGGGCAACGGGAAAAGAACGCATTGCAATTTTACATGGCGTTGATGCCCTTATCCTGGGTTCAGATGTATGGGGAAACGCCATCACAGTTGAAAATAAACATCAATTTAACAGCCACGAAGTCGATTTCCATCAAAACCTTTCCTATCAAAGCAATGGTGGCGTTGTTCAAGCCAACGGAATTCTACAGTTCGGCCAACGTCCCTCAAAAGAAATTAAAGGGAAAGCCAACGGCACTTACCTCAAATATTTGTCGCAAATGTCAAAAGATTACGCAACCCCATTGGGCATTTTGGCAAATACCGCATCGCGGGAATACATGTTTGGCGGGGGACAAACCTTTCAATTCAAAGCCAGTGAACTCAACTTGCACGCCTCATTTTACAACTTCACGTCTGGAATTTACTTGGGCAGTCACATTGGAAATTTGACCGACCTAAAGCAAGCCATCAACAGCGACACCCCCAGCAGATTGGTATCAACAGGCAGTTATGACATTGCAAAACCTTACCAAACGACCCAGCAAATTCATGGAATTTTGGAGTGGATTCAACATCGCGCGGACCAACTCAAAATCAATTTGAACTTTCAACAAAATCTCAGGCAAGAATACGACCCTCATCGCAATTCAAACATACAGTTTCCGCAGTTAGATATTTTGCAGCAAACTTTAGGATTTAACGCCAGTAAGAATTTCACAATCAATCAATTCAACATAACCTCTGGCCTTCAAATTCAATATCAAAAACAACAATTTGGGGGATATTATTTTGTACCAGAATACAGTGGTCTTCAGGAATCATTTTTCACCAAGCTTAACCTTCCCTCGCTCTTGAACAATCGGTTCACACATGCAAGTATTTTGAGAGTAGATTTCATGCAAAGAACTGGAAATCATTGGCATACTGGAAGTCAAACGCAGTTCACAGAAAATTTCGAAGGGCTTTCTGGGGGATATTCTTTCGAGTGGAACTCACAAAAACACGAACAATTTCAAACGCAACTTCGTGCCGATGTTTTACAACTTTGGAGAGCTCCGGGCTTGAATGAACTTTATAGCAAAGGCGTGCATCATGGAAGCGCATCTTTTGAACTTGGCAATGTACAGCTGAAGCCAGAAAACGGACAAAAACTAAATTTCACGGTCCAAATACAACACAAAAAACCCGGTAAAAATGGCGTTTTTTGCAAATTAAATTTCTCTGGATTTTCGCAGTATTCGCAAAACTTCATCCATTTATTTCCTATGTCGAGCCCAGTACTCACCGTAAGAGGCGCGTTTCCAGGATTTGAATACAAACAACTACCAACCATATACTCAGGCGCGGAATTGGAAGTAGAAATGAGCAAACAATTTATGCCCTTGAATCAATTAAAAATGGAGATTCAATGGACATCAAAAGCGTCTATGATGCATGCCAAAATCACAAATACAGGCAGTTACCCGCCATTAATTCCGTGTTCATTTGTGGCCAATCAACTTTCTATTACAATGAATCAATGGAAGTTGAATTTAAGTCATAAATACCAATTCAAACAAGTATTTTACACGGCAAGCACAGACATTGTTGGGCCACCGGAAGATTTTAACCTCTTTGGCATTCAACTCGAATTTCCAAAGTTTGGCAAATCTAAATCCTTCAAAATTTCAATGAATGTCGACAATTTAACCAGCACAAACTACCGCGATTACCTCGATAGATTCAGGTACTTTACACCCATGCCTGGAAGAAATATAGGACTGAAATTCAGTTATCAAATTCACCATCACAAAGAACACATCGATTAAAATAACAAAAAACAAAATATGAAAACACAATCAAAAAACACAATGCTCGCAATGGCATTATTCATCGGCTCAATGGCTTTTCAAAGCTGCGAAAAACACGACGACAATCACCAACACACAGATGAAGGTGAACTCATCACCAAAGTAGAAGTTTATCTTGTTGACAGCCTTACAAAAGATACACTTTTTGCCGCATGGAGCGACAAAGACGGCATTGGTGGGAACAATCCTATTTTACCCGATACCTTTAAACTCAAACAAGGTAAAATGTATTTTGGACGCGTAAAGTTTTACACCAACCACGACGCAATTTCATATCACGATATCACCGAAGAAATCTTGAATGAAGGCGTCAATCACATCATTTGTTACAATGTGCAATCAATTGTAATGCCCTCAACATCTTTATTTATGATTCGTACAGACGAGGATGTCAATAAAAAAGTATTGGGATTTCAAACCGAGTGGTATGCGCCATCAACATTTGATCAAGGAACTGTTAACATTCGTTTAAAGCACCAGCCGGGAATAAAAGATGGAACATGCGATCCTGGTGAAACAGATGTTGAGGTAAATTTCCCTTATTTGGTCAAATAACACCCAATAATAGGCATCAGTGCACATCACGAAAGTCTAAACTTTTTCTTACCTTTGTAATATGTCAGATGCAATGTCACTAAAATCTACTGCCCTTACCGCTCTTCATGAGTCGTTAGGCGCAAAAATGGTTCCGTTTGCAGGTTACAACATGCCTGTTTTATATACCAATTTAATTCAAGAACATTTGGCTGTGAGAAACAGCATGGGTGTTTTTGATGTTAGCCACATGGGAGAAGTTTACATTACGGGTCCTAACGCTTACGATTTGGTTGAATACATTACTTCAAATGATGTGAGCAGCTTGTATGATGGTAGAATTCAATATTCTTGCATGCCGAACGACCAAGGTGGTATTGTAGACGATTTATTGGTTTACAGATACAACCAAGAAATGTTTTTGTTGGTGATCAACGCTTCAAACATTGATAAAGATTTGGCTTGGATCAATAAAAACAACGAAAAATTTGGCGCAACTGTAAAAAACGTGAGCGATGATTTTTCATTGTTGGCAATTCAGGGTCCAAATGCAATCAAAGCGCTTCAAAAGTTAACAGAGGTAAACCTTTCAGACATTCCTTATTATCATTTTGTTGAGGGACAATTGGCTGGATTGGATATCATCATTTCGAATACTGGATACACTGGTGCGGGCGGTTTTGAGCTTTACTGTCAAAACGGCGATGCACAAAAATTGTGGGATGCTGTATTTGAAGCGGGTGCTGAATTTGACATTATTCCTGTTGGTTTGGGAGCGAGAGACACCCTCCGATTGGAAAAAGGATTTTGCTTATACGGCCACGACATCAACGACACCACTTCTCCTATTGAGGCTGGTTTGGGTTGGATTACAAAGTTCAATCATCCATTTACCATGAGCGAACATCATTTGGCAATCAAAGAAAACAAACCAACAAAGAAATTGGTTGGATTCACATTGGTAGACAGAGGCATTCCGCGTCAGCATTACCCTATCTGCACAGCTGATGGCACAGTCATTGGTGAAGTTACGAGCGGAACCATGAGTCCATCGTTAAACAAAGCAATTGGATTGGGATATGTAGCATCTGCACATGCCGCAGCAGGAAGTGAAATCTACATTGAAGTTAGAGGCAAATTGTTAAAAGCAGAAGTTTGCAAGATTCCATTTTTATAAATTGAATT
>CAIRMY010000185.1 GCA_903879775.1 uncultured Bacteroidota bacterium | reverse complement strand
TTTTTGCTGAATTAGAAAAATAATATGGCTAAAACAGAGAAAATAAAAAGTACAACGTACTTTGAAAAGCATAGGAAATTACTATCCGATGTAATAAGTAGATATAACACCGAAAGGGCTGAACAATCGAGTAATTTATTTGCAACTTCTGATAGTAGATTCACATCTACAGCACCGTCAATCCTCAATTTTTCGATATTGCTAAATTCAGGGATATGAGATTTCAAATATTTAAAATCGTTATAATTGGTTAAGATGACATTATAATCAAAACCTGTAACAGCCTTTTCTGGGCGAACAAAATCACCAAACTGTGCATTTAAAAAGGAAGTCAGAAAAAACATCCCCAAAAAATAAATTTTCAATAAATGTTTTCCCATGTGAGATAGATTATTTGAAGAATCGACCAAACATGCCACCCATTTTACCAAGTATTCCCATATCAATACCTAAAAACTTCATTACACCTTGGGCATTCGATTCATACCCACCCGATTGAAATTTCACCCTAAGTCCCTCCAAAATAAAAGCCAAAATACTCGCGGCCAATACTTTTTTCCGTTCCATGTCCCAATCAAGTCCATAATAACTATTGGCGCATTGTTGCATCAGGTCTTGAAAGTATTGACTATCTCTGAGTGCTTCGGGACCTGCAGTTGCAAGCGATTGAATTTCCGAAATTTTGCCCGACATCATTAAGCCTTGCAAATATGTCATTGCCGCATTTACAGTTAAATCAACATGGGCTTCAGACTGCCCAGTATCGAATCCAAACTTAACACCCTCTAGCCCGTGATAAGATCCTTTAAATTCGTCAATATATTCAATCAATTTCATATAGTCCAAGTTCTGATATCTGTTAATTTATGCGTCAATTCTTTCGTTTGAGCATGCACAATTCCTTTTGGTGTAAATTCATCAATTCTCACTTTTCCAGATGCATGAATGATGGTATTGGGCGTAAAAATAATTCCAACATGGTTAATTTTACCCGAATCATTTTCAAAATAAGCCAAATCGCCCACTTGTTTGTTTTGCCACATTCTTCTTTGTCCCATTAACGCTTGTTGATATGCGTCTCTAGGCATTTTAAGATGTGCCATTTGCGCTAAAACTTGTACAAACCCACTGCAATCAATACCAAATATACTTCGACCACCCCATAAATATGGAGTGTTTAGAAACCATTTAGCATGTTCTAAAACATTTACAATTTTTTTATCACCGAGTCCGCTCACCCATTGATAGGCCATTCCATCAATTGAAACAATTTTCGAAACTGGAATTTTACTACCTGGCGAAAGCTGAATCACAGAAAATTCGCTTTTCAAATAGGTATATGGCTCAAGAACCACTTGCCAGTTGACATTCGAATAAGGCTCAAAAGGAACCAAATAGTTTTTTGGAATGTATCCAGCATAACCATCATGATTGGTTTTAATTTGTAACCAATCATTTTTCTCTCCAATGGCAGTGCAAGTTTCACCAAAAAGCAACGATGTAACCATTTCTGATGCACTGCTTTCAGATACCCTTACAGGGACCCAAGATTGCAAACAAATATATTGTACCTCGAACATAGCGATGATACAAAGATGTAACTCTATGATTGATTCTCAAAAAATAGTTTTGAGTGCGACTATAAATGTAGACGTGTTTTGCGATCTAACAGCAATTCTTTGCTTTCTACGTGGTCTGGATCTGGCACGCAACAATCTACAGGACAAACAGCTGCACACTGTGGTTCTTCGTGAAAGCCAGTACATTCTGTACATTTATCGGGCACAATAAAGTAAACCTCATTGCTAATCGCTGTAAACTTATGATCTACCTCCACTTCTTGCCCATTGGCCATCTTGAACATGCCTATAACTCCCGTTCCATCGGCAATTGTCCAGTCAACTCCTGCCTCATAAATTGCATTATTCGGACATTCGGGCTCACAAGCGCCACAATTGATACATTCTTCGGTGATTATGATAGCCATTTGAAAATATTTGCTGCAAATTTACAACCGTTTTGTATTTTCGAGCAAAATTTTAAAAATCTTTCTATGGAATTTGCCATCATTAGCGATATACACGACAATCTAACCAACCTAAAAGCATCATTATCAATCATTAACGATAGAAATATCGACACAATCATTTGTTGTGGAGATTTTTGTTCGCCCTTTGTGATTCACGAATTAGGGAAAAGTAATTTAACTGTTCATGCAGTTTTCGGAAATAATGACGGAGATCGATTTAACATTCAGAAAATTGCCGCCGAATATCCCAACCTAAACATTCATGGAGAGTATATTGGTGATATGGAAAATCAATTAATTTTAGATGGTGTTAAAATTGGGGTCACGCATTATCCATTTTACGCCCACACAATGATTAAAACCAATTGGTATGATGCCGTTTTCTTTGGACATACACATCAATATCACAAACAAAAATTTGGCCGTGCGCTTTATATGAATCCTGGCGAAATTGCAGGCATTTTTGGACCAGCTAGCTTTGCAATTTACAACACCTCAGAAAGAGGCAGCGAACAAATTCTATTGTAAATTAAATTGCACTAAGCAATTGTGAAACCGTAGGATGCGAAGTTGACTTGACAATGTCAACTATTTTTTGTATATTCTCTTCTGCAGGACCATTGTTCTCAATCACTAAATTGCATCTATTTTTATGTGGCAAAATGAAATTTTCGTAAGCAGGCATCACATGGTGTTCCCATTGATGTAAACTTCTTTTTCGAGGGATATTTCTTTCTGCGATATCTCTGTTTAGCCTCCGTTCGAAACATAAATCCAAATCACAATCTATGAACACCCTATAATCTAGGAGTGCATCTACAGCTTCAAATTCCATCACAAACAATCCCTCAACCAATAAAATAGGAGCTGGATAAATAGGCTCTACCACCTCAGGGGCATCGTAATGTTCGAATTGATACTTTTTTATCATTACAGGGTGGTATTCTAGCAACTGAAGCAAATCTTCATGAAATTTATCGGAATATAGTGCCTGAGGTAAATCATAATTTGCCTCTCCGTGATGATCAACTTCTTGAAATTCTAAAGGCTTATAATAATCGTCGAACCCAACAACTGAAACCAAATTACCCAAACGACTTTTAAGGGCATTCACATAAAATGATTTTCCTGCGCCGGAAAGTCCTGTCATACCAATGACAAAAGGTTCGATTTTATGTTCAGCCATCTTATTTCTTAAAGAATTTCTCTTTGGTTTTCACTCCGTCTTGGTCATACCATTGTTTAAGCAGTAGCTTACCTTCAATGTCGTAATATAACCATTCCCCAATTTTAATGCCCATATCATAGGCGCCATGTCGTTTTTGAAAATTCGAAACCATACCATAAAACCATAATCCATCAGGTGATTCATTGATATAATTGCCATACGTATCTGGAAGTAAGACTTTCCTTTGCAATTTCTCATCAAACTTATCTTTGAACACAACAGAAAACCCATTTCTTTGTCCATTATCGTAAGTTTTCATTTCAATGGTATCACCAAAATGTTCAAACATGTCATAGGTTACAAAAGTTCCATGTTTAACGCCTTCTTTGTAAAACCCAGAGCTAATAATATTGCATGTTTTCACATCAAAAACACGTTGAACGCTATCTAATTTGCCATTTTTATAATATTCTTCAATGGCAGGACAATTGTTTTTATGGAATACATAATTTCTACCATTCAGAATTCCCATATTAAACGTTTTAATGTGCCTAACAAATCCATCTGCAAAATATCCAATTTCATCGCCATCTGGAATTTCATTCACAAAGGTTGCTTCAGATTCAATTTGGCCATTCTCAAAATAAGCAATGCAGCTTCCATTTCTGTTTCCATTGTTATAATGGTTAACAAATTTTTTCTGACCACTTTTATAATAACAAACAACTTCATTGTGAAGTTCTCCTTTTAAAAACTCACCGGTAAATTCAATTGCTCCGTTGTCTTCAAAATAATATTCAAATGGACCATTTTTCAAACCAATTTGATACGTTTCTTTGACTTGGCGGATGCCTTTTTTACTATACTCTTTGTACTCTCCATCTTTTAAACCATTCACCATAAAACCTTCTTTCGAAGTTATAAATTTCTGAGATGCATCTTTTGACGGTTCAAAAATTTGATAAAATGGTCCACTGTATGGCTGTCCCTCATAAAAAGCCACGCCATTTGCATCAAAAGTAAATTTTTCCCAACGAATTCTTTTTACTTTAACCTCTTTAGGAATGACAGTTCCTGTTGGAACCTGAATTGTATTTTCATTGGATTGATTGCTAGGCGATTTAACTTTTTTATTTGGTTGAGCAAATAAAGTTGCAGAAAAGGTTAAAGCCATTAAAAAGGCAATTCTTAGACTATTTTTTTGCATTACTATCGATAAATATTTTTACAAAGTTAAAGGAATGATTAGTTTTGTGGAACTTGAAATCACAATTTGATGTTCGAATATATTCAAAATTATTGTTTAGGTAAACCATTCGTCGAAGAAACTTTTCCTTTCGACGAGTCTACAATAGTATGGAAAGTAGCTGGTAAAATATTCTGCCTTGGCGATATAAATAACTTTCAATCAATTAGTTTGAAATGCAATCCTGAAAAAGCAATTGAACTTAGAGAGCAATATGAGCAAATTCAACCTGGGTTTCATTTGAATAAAAGTTTATGGAATACCGTTTACTTAGAAGGATTAAATTTAGATTTTGTATTTTCGCTCATTCAACACTCATTCGATGAAGTGGTACAAAAATTGCCTAAAAAACTAAAAGAAGAAATATTAAACTCATGAAAACATACCTAGCACTTATTGCAATGTTCGCAGTTTCTATGACTGCATTTGCTCAGAATAGTAAAAAAAACATGGCCACTACTGATCAAAAGAAACCTACAACTCAAAAGAAATCTAATATGACAAATCAAAATACAAAAAACGACTTACCTGCGGCGTATGCGGCATTGCCTGATGGTATGTATGCTGAAATGAAAACCAACAAAGGTGTAATTGTGATTAAATTACATTTCGATCAAACTCCATTAACAGTTTGCAATTTTGTTGGATTGGCTGAAGGTAAAATTAAAAATAACGCCAAAGCTGAGGGTGTTCCTTATTACAACGGTTTGAAATTTCACCGTGTAATCAAAGACTTTATGATTCA
>CAIRMY010000184.1 GCA_903879775.1 uncultured Bacteroidota bacterium | reverse complement strand
TTTTTAGGCTCTAAGATTTCCAAGGCAACATTTATTGCAGCTAAAGTGTTATTTTTCGCAAACAATTCTTTGTATGTCTCAGATGTTTTTAGAAACTTAAATACATCAATGAGATGTTGTCTGTCTTCAACTAAACCAGAATATTTTAAATCAGAATATGTAGAAAACCACCCTGTAACACTGACATACCCAAAATATGGCACCGGCACATTTGAATCAAAACGTCCACAAAGATAAATTTTTTTCTTTATGTCAGATTTAGTGATTCCAGTATAATTGGAGGTTAAAAAGTTTCGCATAAAAGTATAAAATTTAATATTATAACCAAACTGCGGTTCATCATTCTTAATCCACCTAACTCGAAGGGATTCCAGATCATTATACACACCAATATATTTATCTATAAAAGCAAGATCATTTGCAACAAATGCCATTTGCAACATATGTTCAAAAAGATAAAAAGTGATATAAAAAGAAGCACCATAAAAAGAGTTGTAATCCATAATTTTTTTACCCAAATTGTCAAAAACTTTCGACGCAGCTATAAATCTACTAGAATAATCCTGTGTCGCTTTACCTGTTTGATACAAAGAATCACAAAAATTAGCCTGCGCTGTTATGTTGGCTTTTAATAATATTCTTGAATTTTCGAGTTCTTGCAATCTTAATGTTTCTATCCTTTCCGCTTCAATTTGCCTTCGAGAAACTTCGATTCTTTTCAATGAATCTTCAGTTTTCTTTATCAACTTTAACTTTTCTTTATTTATATTTTCTATGCGTACAGAGTCTTGTATTTGAATTAATCTATTTATTATTACATCAATTTCAGTTTTACTAACTTCAATATCAACATCAAAATTGGAATAATGTGTAACTAAATCATGTTTTTTATCAGTTCTTCCATTTTCTACAGAATAACAGCGATTTATATTTCCCCAACCATCCTTGATGTTATCATCACGACAAACATCACAGTTAACAAGATGATTTTTTAGTGCATATCTTGAATAAAATCTGGCAGCAGATTCTGATGAAGGCCAAATATACCTCGTAAGAAAGTCTTGATTAGCTCTTGGATAATTTAATGCTTTTGATACACTTCCCATACTTAAATAGATACTTGACTTGTTACAAAAAACACATTTCTGTTCTATAAGTTCATAAGTAGATTTAATCTTTACAATCTGGGCAATCAAATTATCAGAAAACCAAAACAAAGAAATTGTTAAAAGGAATCTAAATTGAACTTTGTATTTATTATATCGCATCAATCAAATATAAGTACTGATATTTAAAGTTAAAGATAATTTTTGTAAACCAATAATTTATCTAAGTAAGCGAATCAGTTAGATAATATTTATTGTTTTGGAACGGGGCAGAGACTTACAAACAAAAAGCGCCATGTAAACATGACGCTTTTTAAGTATAATCTTTTAAAATTACATATTTCTTCGATATTGACCGCCTACATTAAATAGCGATTCAGTAATTTGACCTAAAGAGCAAATTTTACAAATTTCCATCAATTCAGCAAACAAGTTATCATTTTCAACTGCAGACTTTTGCAACTGACTTAACAACTCTGAAGATTTATCATCATGAAGTTTATGCAATATTTCAATGGTTTGAATTTGGAATTGCTTCTCTTCTTCTGTGCTTCTAATCACTTCACCAGGAACCAACGTTGGAGAACCTTTACTATTCAAGAATGTATTCACACCCACAATTGGATATTCACCAGTATGCTTCAAAGTTTCATAATACAAACTTTCTTCTTGAATTTTGCCACGCTGATACATGGTTTCCATCGCACCCAACACACCACCACGCTCTGTAATTCTATCGAACTCAGTCAATACAGCCTCTTCAACCAAATCGGTTAATTCTTCAATGATAAATGCACCTTGTGTAGGATTTTCATTCTTCGCCAATCCAAGTTCTTTATTGATAATCAATTGTATGGCCATTGCTCTACGAACGCTCTCTTCAGTTGGTGTGGTAATGGCTTCATCATAGGCATTCGTATGTAACGAATTACAATTATCATAAATTGCATATAATGCTTGTAAAGTAGTACGAATATCATTGAAGTCAATTTCTTGAGCATGCAAGCTGCGTCCACTCGTTTGAATATGATATTTCAACATTTGGGAACGCGCATTTCCTCCGTATTTCAACTTCATTGCTTTTGCCCATATTCGGCGAGCAACTCTACCAATGACCGCATATTCAGGATCAACCCCATTGCTGAAGAAGAAACTCAAGTTAGGCGCAAAATCATCGATATTCATTCCTCGGCTCAAATAGTATTCTACATAGGTAAAACCATTTGCCAAGGTGAATGCAAGCTGGGTTATTGGATTTGCACCTGCTTCAGCAATGTGATAACCACTAATGCTCACAGAATAGAAATTTCTAACTTTGTTATGAATGAAATATTCTTGAACATCACCCATCAATCGGAGTGCAAATTCTGTACTAAAGATACACGTATTTTGCGCTTGATCTTCTTTTAAAATATCAGCTTGAACAGTTCCACGAACCTGTGAAAGTGTCCATATTTTAATTTCTTCGTATGTTTCTTTTGGTAAAACTTGGTCACCAGTCACACCAAGCAGCATCAATCCTAAACCGTCATTACCTTCTGGCAATTCACCCTGATATCTTGGCCTAGGTAATTTTTTAGCAGCATAAATGGCATCAATTTTATCGTTAATTTCATTTTCTAGACCATTTTGCTTGATGTACAATTCACATTGTTGATCAATGGCCGCGTTCATAAAGAAACCCAATAACATTGGTGCTGGACCGTTAATTGTCATAGAAACCGATGTTTTAGGATCAGCCAAATTAAAACCGCTATAAAGTTTTTTGGCATCATCTAAACAACAAATACTCACACCAGAATTACCCACTTTTCCATAAATATCGGGACGCACTTCAGGATTTCTACCGTATAAAGTAACTGAGTCAAATGCTGTACTCAAACGCTTGGCAGGCATCGCTTTACTCACATAGTGAAAACGGCGGTTGGTTCTTTCAGGCCCACCTTCACCAGCAAACATTCGGGTTGGATCTTCACCTTCACGTTTGAAAGGGTAAATCCCTGAGGTATATGGAAATTCACCGGGTACATTTTCTTGTAATTGCCAGTATAATAAATCGCCCCACCCTTTATAACTCGGAGTTGCAACCTTAGGAATTTGAGAATGACTCAAACTTTCAGAATGCGTTTGAATCTTAATTTCCTTATCCCTAACTTTAAAAATATAATGTTCGTTTTTGTATTGCTGCGCTTTCTCTTCCCAATTCTCAATGAGTTTTCTGTTGGAAGGCTCCAATTGTCCCTCAAGATCTTGATACATCTTTTGCAAACTCTCAACAAATGTTTCCTTACCATTTAAATGAGCATCCATTGCCGATGACTCTTGAATGGTATCAATGGTTTCTTTAATTCCATACATTCTTTGCGCGATTTTGCGCTGAGACCTTGCTTTTGAATCATAATTTCTGTTGTTTTCAGAAATTTCACTCAAATAACGATTTCTAGAAGGAGGTATTACAAAAATTTTCTCACTCAATTCATTTGACGCCGACCAACTGCTTTTCAAATCCATACCCGTTTTAGAAGCTACGGTATCCATCAAACACTTGTAAAGGCTATTCATTCCTGGGTCGTTAAATTGACTTGCAATTGTTCCGAAAACAGGCATAGAATCGACTTCAAGATCAAATAATTTATGATTTCTTTGAAATTGTTTACGAATATCTCTCAAGGCATCTAAGGCACCTCTTTTATCAAATTTATTCAAGGCAACAAGATCCGCAAAATCAAGCATATCAATTTTTTCCAACTGTGTAGCAGCACCGTATTCAGGTGTCATTACATACATGGAAACATCGCAATGTTCAGTAATTTGGGTATCACTTTGACCAATTCCACTGGTTTCAACAATGATTAAATCGTAGCCCGCAACTTTTAAAATGGCAACGGCATCGTCAACATGAGAACTCATTGCTAAGTTCGCCTGACGGGTAGCCATTGAACGCATATAAACGCGGTCATGATTAATGCTATTCATTCTAATTCTATCGCCAAGCAATGCCCCACCTGTTTTACGTTTGGATGGATCAATTGAAATAATTGCTAAATTTTTATCTTCGAAATCCAATAAAAATCTACGCACAACTTCATCTACCAAACTACTTTTGCCCGCACCACCTGTGCCTGTAATTCCCAAAACCGGAACTGCAATATCTGCAGAGCGTTCTCTAATTTCATTCAAGGTAGTTGCATGCAATTCAGGATAATTTTCGGCTGCCGTAATTAACCTTGCAATGTCTAATTTAGAACGAATTTCTGAATTCTTAAATTCACCATTCAATTTATGCCCAGTTGGAAAATCGCTTTGGCGAACCAAATCATTGATCATCCCTTGCAGTCCCATGGCACGCCCATCGTCAGGACTATAAATTTTGGTAATTCCGTAATCCATTAACTCCTTAATTTCTTGAGGGAGAATTACGCCGCCACCACCGGCAAATATTTTAATATGACTTGCGCCACGCTCTTTCAATAAATCGAACATGTACTTTAAGTACTCAATATGTCCGCCCTGATAGCTCGTCATGGCAATTGCATTGGCATCTTCTTGAATAGCTGTTTCAACAACTTCTTGCACACTGCGATCGTGACCCAAGTGAATCACTTCGCAACCAGTTGCTTGGATAATTCTTCTCATTACATTGATGGCAGCATCGTGACCATCAAATAAACTCGCAGCAGTTACCACACGTACCTTATTGGTTGGCACGTAAACTTCGGTTTCCATCATAAGGTGCAAAGGTACAACCCAAAGCCAATCTTTTAAAGTTCATTTTTTGCGAAAAATGCAAAATATTTTTTTGGGGGATACTTTAACTTCTGCTGTATTCAGTATCAAATGCCCAAATTTATAAAAATGAAATTATTCAACTCCATACTCTTAGTTGCGCTCATGTTTCTTGGGGCATGTAATAAAACTGATAATACTCTGATTATTCGCGACCAACAAATTAGCAATTTAGTTGCAAAATCAGAATCTGAATGCAACACAATTCAACCCAAGTTTGACGTTAAAACAAAAACAATTAGCTACCATCAATTCGGATTGTCAAACAATTATTTAATCAATACAAATAATGCATTTTTTCAAAATACGGGAAGCAACACAAATGAAGATGTCATTGCGAGAAATAGTATTTTATCAAAAATTAATTGGAATGATCTTTCAAATACTCAACGCAACAAAATAGAATTAGTGGTTGAATCGTTTGCACGTCAACAAACTGGAAATCTTCAGCATTCACAGCTAATTATAGCCTTTGTAAATGATAGTGCACATACATTCATCAAAAAACAAAATCAAAGACTCGATCAAAACATAATTTCTAAAATTCAATATGACCAAATAATGACAGATATTGAGGATACGTTTTTGACAATTCTTCGTTCTATGTATGTAGAACAAAAGATTCTAATTTCGAGTTCAACAAATTATCGTTGTTTACTCACTGAAATTCAGAATACCCTAACAGAGAAACAATGGGAAGAGTTCTTCTCTTGTGTATATAATAAATAACTTGTTCAGTTATTTGGTTTAGTTTGGTTGTAGAAGGAAGCCTTGTTTATTTCAGGGCTTTCTTCTTTTGATAAGCCAAATATCCCTCAGAAATATAATAATACGAGATGATGACTAAGCCTGCGAAGAAAAATGGCAACGCCCAGATTCGCTTTTGGTCTTCAAAATAAAATTCACCAATCATCCAGACGCTATTGCCCGAAATCCAAAATAAAATAGCCAAATTATGATAAAAGCTTGACCTTATATTTTTGGTAATTACAGTTAAATAAGCCGCCAATAAAATAGTTGGCAAAGCCAAGCCAACCCCCAAGATTTTATACCCAGAAATCCAAGCGAAGTCCTTTATCAGCCAAAATACAACATGTAAATTTTCTTTTTTATTAATTTCATTCATCTTGTGAACAAAGTTATGCGAAAATGAAACATTTTTCGTTGGTTTGTAGTTCATGAAAAATAGTCAAGATTTCAAGAATCAGTTTTACACCCAATTTCCAATTCAAGAAAATACAATTTGGACGAAACCTGAACACCTTTTTTTCATGGGCTCTTGCTTTTCAACAAATATTTCGGAGCAATTCAACCAACATTTTATTGATACACTATCGAATCCCTTTGGCACAATTTTTTCTCCAGATGCCATCGCGCAGTCTTTGCAACACATTCAAAATCGCACCTTACCAGCAATCATAAATTTCCAAAATACCCAACACGCACTTCTGTTCGATACGGCTTTTCAAAACCCAAATCATGAAGCACTAGAAACAAAAATTAGACACCGACTTGAAGAGGCGCGCAATTATTTGAGTAAATGCAACACCGCTTTTATCACTTTTGGAAGTGCTTGGGTTTACAAACATTTATTATCAAATCAACTCGTTGGAAATTGTCAAAAAATCCCTCAAAATCAATTTGAAAAAATCATCTTGCCAATTGAGCATATCGTTGAAAACTTAAATCAAATACACAAAAGCATTAGGGCAATTAACCCCCAGTGCAACATCGTATTTACAATTAGTCCTGTCAGACACTTGAGGGATGGAATCTCTGAAAACGTATTGAGTAAATCTCATCTAATTGTAGCATTGCAATCGTTTATTTCACAAAATTCACAGTGCCATTACTTCCCTAGCTATGAAATTTTCAACGAAGAGTTGAGAGATCACCGTTACTTTCAACCAGATTTAGCCCACCCAAATGAATTGGCAATTGAATATATTTTCAAACGCTTAATTGAAGTATACGGAGATGAAACATTTAAGGAATTTATGGATAAGGCAAATGCCTTGAGACAATTAATCAATCATAAATTGAAAACAACTGATCCAATTCAAATTTCAAATTGGCAACAAAATTTAGAAAAAAAGAAAGCGGAATTTATTTCCCTGTATCCCAACAGTGCAATTTCAAATCAATTGCCTTGAACAGACTCTACCAATTCATCAACAAGTGGTGAAATTCTTTGGTAAGCAGGTTCAATAGCTTTTAATTGGTTTGTAACGTCAAGTGCCATTTTATGATTCTCAATTAATTGATTTTTTATCGATTGATACTCTTTTACGAAATTTGTAATTTCTTTGTCATAATTGCCTTTTTTAACCTCCGTCTCCAATCCTTTAATTTCATAAAAAATTGCCTCTGCACCTAAAACAGCATCTTTATATTGCTGACCAATGCCTCGATAAATTCGAAACATGGCATTGTATTGCTGAACATTTGAAAGATTTTCATCGTTGATTTTTTGACCATCTACAAACTTCAACTGAGTTAAATTTTTCTGCATTTGAGATTTCCGCTCAATAAATTCATCCATTTTGTAACTAAACAAAACCTTAGTTTCATGCAAACCCAACCACAAACTATCTACCTTTTGAACACTAATCTGTCTTTTCTCATCGATTGTATTTTGATTGTTACAAGCTAAAAAAAATACTGAAAATAATGCAGTAGATAGGGTGAAAATTAAAGTAAAATGTCGTTTTTTGTATCTCATCTGATGAATCGTAGTGCAAAAATACAAAAAGCGAGACACTTTCGGTTTCTTAGATCGGTTTTTTGGCTTGGACTTACCTCTTTTGGTGGACCACAGATGCACCTTCCCTATTTCAAAAAACGTTTGGTCGACAAACAAAAGTTTATCAGTCACGATGAACTCATTGAAATCAATGCCTTTTGTAGCATTCTCCCTGGCCCAAGCACCACACAAACAATTACCACCATTGGCTTTAAATTAGGCGGACCTATTCTCGCATTTTTTACCTTATTATTATGGGCATTACCTGGAGCAATTTTGATGGCAATCCTTGCAATGTCGCCAAAATTTTTGGAATCTAAACAACTTCAAAACATAGAAGCTTGTGTGGCAGGATTTTTAATTTACGCCGTTATTTCAATGTTCAAATGGATGAAGATAACCCCATTAAACATTGCCATATTTTTAATTGGAGGCATTGGCGGGTACCTTGTGAGAAGTCCATGGGTGTTTCCACTCGGCGTAATTTTAAGCGCAGCGGCAAGTGCCTGGCTCGTAAAAGATGAAAAGCCACAAAAACCATCATTTACAAAATCCATAAAATGGAGAAATCTAACCATATTTTTCGCCATATTTTTCATCGTTGGATTTACTGGTTTGCTTTTAACCAAATACAAAACAGAATCCAAATTGCTAAAGCCCGTTATCCTGTTTGAAAACACCTATCGAATGGGAGCGCTTTCATTTGGTGGTGGAAATGTACTAGCAGCAATGACTGTAGAACAATATGTAGACCACAAAAAGCGAATGACTTTGGAAGAACTAAACACTGGCTTGGGTTTAATTCAAGCTGCTCCAGGACCAAATTTCAACCTGGCGGTTTACACAAATTCTATTGCAATGAAAAATGATGGCAGTGGTTTTGGGGGACAATTACTCGGGAGCTTAATTGGCCTTATTGCTGTATTTATGCCAGGTACCTTATTGGTTCTATTTGCATATCCCATTTGGGAAAAATTAAATAGCTCCGTATACTTAAGGAGATCAATTAACGGAATTTTCGCTATTTCTGTAGGATTTATACTTACAGCTTGTTTAATTATCAATCAAAATTTTATTCTTAAGTTATCCAATTACTCCAACAAAATGCAACTTTTAACCGAAATTTTCGTTTGCTTAATGACTGTTGCACTATTGTTAACCAAGAAAATACCAACCCCATTCATCGTTTTATTTGCCATAATCCTCGGATGGATCATGGCTTAAGTCATTTATTTACTACATTTGAAATACTGAACACCTAACCACAATAGACATTGAAAAAGCTCATTTGGATTTTCTTTATATTTTTATTTTTATTGAATTTCAATCGTGTTCAAGCGCAACCTGGTAAAGAAAAAAATCCTTATATTTTATTTACAGGAATGGTTTTAACATCCGATAGTTTAAGAGCAATCCCGTATGTAAATATCAAAAGCAATAAACGAGGATTAATTGGATATACCGATTACGCAGGTCATTTTGATGTGGTTGTAAAAAAAGGGGATACCATTTTCTTCTCTTTAGTTGAAAAAGTTGGATCATGGCATATTGTGCCAGACACGTTATCTGGAAACAGATACAACGTCATTAAGTTAATGACGCAAGACACCATTCACATCCCGGCAATTTTCATTCGTGCCTTGCCTCTGAAAACATTATTCAATCACGAATTTGTAACGAGAGACATTCCAGATGATGCTTATGAAAGAGCGCGTAAAAACCTTGAAACTGAAGCACTCAAAGAAGAACTAAAAATGCGCCCAGCCGATGCAACTTCTTCTCAGTCACTGCTTGCTCAAACCAGAGCAAGTCAACTATATTACTACAAACAAGCTCCACCTCAAAACTATTTAAGCCCTGTGGCTTGGATGCAATTTTTAGAAGCTTGGAAACGTGGTGATTTCAAGAAAAAGAAGAAAAAAACCGACGGAAAATATATTTCTCCCTACTAATTTTTTGAACTATCGGCAGCAATTTTTAACTGCATATATTCCAATTGCTGTTCAGGAGTAATGGCTCCTTTGCGAATCATTTCAGATGTGAATTTGGCTTGTTCACCTACCGGATTTTTGGGGTATTCCTTGGAAATCAAATCGTAATATTTGAGAGCTAACTCATATTTGCCCATTGTTTCATAATAATGAGCAGCAACCATAGCACTTTCCATTCTATGGCTTTTTTCTGAAGCATAATCATCAACATATAAAGCCGCATAATCTGCAGCTTCTCTAATTTTACCTCTTTTCTCGGCAAGGTAAGCGGCAGCATAAATGTATTTCGATGATTTTGAATATTGCTTAAATTCCTTAACAAAATCGGCCAATTTCTTTTCGAAACCAACAGGCAAACTATCAACTTTCATGACATCCCCCATAAAATATTTTTCATATGGTGCAATATTTTCAATTGCTTCATCAATTTCGATTTGCACCCAAACAATGTAAACGTAGCCACAAACAATAAAACCCCAATAAATCTTACAATTTTCATTGCACAAAATTAAGTCTTTATCTACATTTTGCCAATTTGTGAAAAACTTAAGTTTAGCTTTTGAATAAGTAAATTTATTATTGCATAATGAGCAACGAAGAAATTCAAAAACCACAATATACCGAAGACGAAATTAGAAGTCTTGATTGGAAGGAACATATACGCCTTCGTCCCGGTATGTATATTGGTAAATTGGGTGATGGAACCTCCGTTGACGATGGTATTTATGTCTTAATTAAAGAAATTGTAGACAATTGTATCGATGAACACGTCATGGGTAATGGTAAGAAAATCGAAATCAATATTGATGATAAACGTGTTCAAATTAGAGACTTTGGCCGCGGTATTCCTTTGGGTAAAGTAATCGATTGCGTATCTAAAATTAACACAGGTGGTAAATACGATAGCAAAGCGTTCCAAAAATCTGTTGGTTTAAATGGAGTTGGTACGAAAGCTGTAAACGCTTTAAGTTCATACTTTGTGGTGCAAAGTTTTAGAGATGGAAGAACCAAAAAAGCCGAATTCAAATGCGGCGAATTGGTTACAGACACTCCTGAAACAGATACCAATGAAACCAACGGAACATTTATTGCGTTTGAACCGGATGCAACCGTTTTTAAAAATTACCGTTACATCCAAGAGTACATTCGCGATCAAATTAAAAATTACACGTACCTAAATAGTGCGTTAACCATTAAATTCAATGGTGATTCTTTTGCTGCAAGAAGAGGTCTTTTAGACCTTCTTGAAACTAAAGTACCTACCGAGAGTGCCCTCTACCCTGTTGTACACGTTAAAACTGAAGACATGGAACTTGCCTTCACACATACCGATGCCTATGGTGAAGAGTATTATTCTTTTGTAAACGGTCAATATACTACCCAAGGTGGAACACATTTAGCCGCATTTAGAGAAGCTTTCGTTAAAACCATTCGCGATTTTTATAAAAAAGAATTCGATGCTGCCGACATTCGAAGTTCTATCACTGCAGCAATTAGCGTGCGCGTGATGGAACCTGTTTTTGAAAGTCAAACAAAAACAAAACTTGGGAGCACAGAAATGAGCCCAGATGGTGTTTCATTAAAAGCTGCAGTTTTAGAGTTTATCAAGAAACAAGTAGACGATTACCTTCATAAAAATCCTCAGACCGCCGATGCTCTTGTCAAGAAAATCCTTCAAAATGAAAGAGAAAGAAAAGACATGGCAGGGGTTCAAAAGCTTGCCAAAGAGAGGGCTAAACGCGCAAATCTCCACAATAAAAAGCTCAGAGATTGTAGAGTCCATTTCACAAACGAAAAACGCGAAGAAAGATACGAATCTACCTTATTTATCACTGAGGGAGATTCTGCAAGTGGAAGCATTACAAAGAGCAGAAACCCCGACCTTCAAGCCGTATTTAGTTTAAGAGGAAAGCCTTTGAATTGCTACGGACTTAAGAAAAAAGTGGTTTACGAGAATGAAGAGTTCAACCTTTTGCAACATGCTTTAGACATTGAAGAGTCACTGGAAAATCTGCGCTACAATAAAATTGTATTGGCTACAGATGCCGATGTTGATGGTATGCACATTCGCTTACTCATGATGACATTCTTCCTACAATTTTTCCCAGATTTGGTGAGAAATGGGCATTTATACATCCTTCAAACACCATTGTTCCGTGTGAGAAACAAAAAAGAAACCATTTATTGTTTCAGCGACAAAGAAAGGGTAAATGCAATTGCCAAATTGGGAGTTCGTCCAGAAATTACGCGATTTAAAGGATTGGGTGAA
>CAIRMY010000183.1 GCA_903879775.1 uncultured Bacteroidota bacterium | reverse complement strand
TGTTCAAAGAAATGCGCAAAGCCTGATTTCCCTGGAGTTTCTCTCGCTGATCCAACATGATACGACACATTTAAATGTACCACTGGATCTGAATGATCTTCATTAATGATGACAGTCAAACCATTTGGCAATACATACTTTTCGTAAGGAACAGCAAGGGAACCTTTCTGAGCATCTACCTTTTCAATCAAAGTTGCTTGTGCATTTAATGTACAAGTACCGATGAAAGTAATAGAAGCTAAAAATAGCAGTTTTTTCATATTCTTCAAAAATATAGATAAAAAGAAATATCTCATAGTGATGTTAGACAATTGTTTAAAAACATTAGATGAAAGTAAATGTTATATTGTTTGATTATTGTCATTATTTGTCTAAAACCTAACATAAATGGAGTGATTGAATCTTGACGTTGAAAAATAAAATTATCTTTAAAACGAATATGAATCTATCTAAATTAATTAAGTACGCGCTGTTGAGTGCCATGATTATATCTAGCTCAATCATGACCATAAAAAGTAAAACTGGTGGATTATCTGCCGGCTATACTGGTGCACCTTCAGAAACCACTTGTACATCTTGCCATGGTACCTATTCATTGCAAACATCTGGAACAAATCATAGTAGAATTAAACTGACAGGCAATTTTACCAACGGTGGATACATCCCTGATTCTACCTATAAAATCACCGTAACGTATAAAGAATCTGGGAAATCTAAATTTGGATTTCAAGTAACAGCATTAAAGGACCAATCCGGATCCTACCCTACGCCCGCTGGTTCTTTTACAAGCAAGGATACAAGAACAAACGCATTTGCTCAAACTGCCGGTTCAACAACGCGGTATTACATTGAACACACTTCAACAGGAGCAAGTTCAGTAAGTACTGATTCTGTTTCTTATGTTTTTGAGTGGAAAGCACCGACCAACAATTTAGGGAATATCAAATTTCACTTGGTATTGAATGTTACAAACAACAATGGTAACGACCAAGGAGACTATATATATTCTAAAAGTTTTACAATTTCTCCAGCAACATCGCTACCCGTAGCTAAAGCGAAAATCACAGATACTTTATATTGTTCGAATACACCAATTAAATTTGGAGGGACATCTACCAACAATGCAACTGGGTACTCTTGGAAATTTCCGGGTGGTTCAATCACAACCTCAACTTCACAAAACCCAACAGTGAGTTACTCCTCTACAGGTGCGAAAATGGCTATTTTAGCAACAGTGAATTCAAAAGGGAAGTCTATTCCAGACACACTTTTGTTTAATGTGATTCAAGGTGCCACAAATCCAGTTTTAACACCCTCCTCTGGCCCGATAACCATTTGCTCAGGAGATTCCACATTGTTAAAGGTAAGCACAGCGGTAAACCATAGTTATATTTGGTCACCCAATGGCAAAAAAACCACATCAATCTATATAAAACAGCAAAATTTCTATGTGGTTACTGCAATTAATTCCAATGGCTGTAAAAAAACTTCATCACCCATTGAACTTGTTGTGAATCAAAGACCACAGTTTCAATACTCCTTAAACTCAACTTCTGATACTTTTTGTAAATCTTCACCGTTATTCGTTTCATTTAAAAATACAAATGGATTTTCAGATTCTTTTAGTATAAACAATGCCAAAAGTAATTTCTCAAAAGATTCAAATTCGATCTATAATTTAAGTTTGGGATTAAACAGCCTATCATTTTATGCAAAAAGCAAAAATGGGTGTGTGAGTTATCCAGTAAAGAAATCGATAATTGGTAAGGACAGTGCCGAGGCTCCAACAATTTCGGTCATCAATAAAACAACGAATGGATTTAGATTCAGTTGGACAAACGTCAATGATGCGACAGAATATAAAATCAGTTTAGATTCTGGAAAAACTTGGAAGAATCCAACAAGCGGCAAACTTTCAACATTTGAAAATATTCAAGTCAGTTCAATTGGTGAAAAACGATCAATTCTTGTTTATGCGCTCACACAAAAATTCTGTGGAACTTCAAAAATGGCTAGTGGTTTAGGTCAAGCATCAGGCTGCACAGATATTCCATACTTCGTTGTCCCTCAAAAATCAAATCCTTGTTATGGTGATAGTTTAAAAATTCAAGTCAAGGGGTTGAATTCAATTAATGGATATCGCATTGTTATGAATGGAAATCAGTTTTTCGATACGTTTGTGAAAATTCGTGCAGTTGAATCAGATGCTTATGTTTTCTCTATCCTCGACTCCAATAATATCATTTGTGGAACAACCGATATTGGAATATTTCTGACTGTTGATTCAGGGAAAGTACCTATCACAACGATTACACCATCGAATTTAGTTGTGTGTGGTGGCCTAAATAAAGCCAATATTAATTTCAATGTAACCAATTTGGTGCCTGGAGATAGCATATTTTATGATGATTTGACAACTAAATCTTTTTTGGGCAAATCAAATCCGATTGTTGCGAACATTCAAAAATCTATACCTTTTAATATTCTACTGAAGAATTCAAATGGATGTTACAATCAGTCAAACAATTATATTGGGAAATTTAGATCGAAAATCGATGCAGCGTTTACGTACAAATATGTAACGGCATATAACTACAAGTTTAAATCAAACGATACACTCTCGTATAGTAAATGGTATTTGAGTGAAAATGACGTTGTTGTTGATTCGTTCTTGGGAAAAGAGATCACTTTAGATTTATCGAAATATTCAGATAAAACTATTAATATAAAGCATTTATTAATAGATTCAATTGCCAATATCAACCAATGTACCGATACTTCTTCACGATATATACAAGCGTTGAATTATTCTAAGGTTGTGAATATTCACATCAATGCAATGAAAATCTCCCCAAATCCAATTTCCAAGGGAGAAATCTTACAAATTCACACCAAAGAGAAAATTCAAACTGTGAATCTTATGTCTGTTGATGGCAGAATTGTTGCTAAATTAGAGGTGAACAAATTCAACCAAGTAGAAATTTTAAACGCCATTCCAAGCGCAACTTACTTCCTAGAAATTTTAACAAATAAAGGAAGCTACAAGCAAAAACTGAACATCAATTAAGCGTGGTCATTCATTTTTTCCTTTAAGTAAGGTGCCGTAACACTTTCTTTGCAGGCGAGCAATCCTCTTGGTTCGCCTTGGTAAACCAAGTAACCACCTTTATCCCCAGCTTCCGGGCCTAAATCGATAATCCAATCGGCGCATTTTGCCACATCTAAATTGTGTTCAATACATACAATTGTATTTCCTTTTTCAATCAAAGCTTCGAAAGACTTCAACAACTTTTGAATATCGTGAAAATGCAATCCCGTTGTTGGTTCGTCGAAAATAAACAAGACACCACCTTCCTTGAAAGGATTTGCTTTACTTAAGTAAAATGCAAGTTTAACACGTTGCGCTTCTCCACCACTTAATGTATTGCTGCCTTGTCCCAGTTTTACATAACCCAAGCCTACATTTTGTAAAGGTTTGAGTTTTTCAACAATGGTTTTTTCATTTTGGAAGAATTCAACAGCATCGTCAACGGTCATATCAAGCACATCGAAAATACTTTTTTCTTTGTATTCAACTTCGAGAACTTCTTTTTTAAATCGTTTGCCACCACATACTTCACAAGGAAGTTTAATGTCGGCCATGAATTGCATTTCAATGACTGTTTCACCATCACCTTGGCAATTATCGCAACGACCTCCATCTACGTTAAACGAGAAATGGGACGGTTTAAAACCATTAAATTTCGACAATGGCTGATTTGAATACAAATCTCGAATATCGTCATATGCTTTCACATAAGTCACAGGATTGCTTCTTGAACTTTTACCGATTGGATTTTGGTCAACCAGCTCCACTCCTTTTAACAGTTTCTTATTCCCATTAATGGCTTTATGTGTTCCTGTTTTGAGGGATACAAACTGTTGTAACTCTTTTGCAAGCGCCGGATACAAAATTTGCTTGATCAATGTGGTTTTACCACTTCCCGATACTCCAGTTACAACTGTAAATGAATCGATTGGGATTTTAACGTCAATATTCTTTAGATTATTGGCAGAAGCGCCAATAATTTCAATAAAGTTAATTGATTTACGGGTGTTTTCAGGAATTTGAATTCTCTCTATGCCACTGAGATATTTACCTGTTAAACTATCGGTATTTTTGAGCAGTCCCTCATAATTTCCAGAATACATTAATTCTCCACCTAAGCTACCTGCCATAGGACCAATGTCAATGACTTGGTCGGCCTGTTTCATTACATCTTCATCGTGTTCAACAACAATGACAGTATTTCCTTCGTTTTGAAGGTTTTTAAGCACAGCAATTAGCTTTTCTGTATCTCTAGAATGTAAACCAATACTCGGTTCATCGAGAATATACATTGAACCAGTAAGGTTTGAACCCAAGTTGGTAGCCAAATTAATTCTTTGACTTTCGCCCCCACTTAATGTATTGCTTAATCGATTGAGCGATAAGTAGCCTAAGCCAACATCATATAAGTAGTTTAAACGGGTTTTAATTTCATTAATGATTCGAAAAGAAATCTCGGTATCTTTTGCAGAAAACACAATATGATTAAAGAAGTTCTGTGCATCAGTCACCTGCATCAATAAAATTTCTTGAATATTTGTATATTGTTGGATATGATTGGATGTAGAAATATTTTCCACTTTTACATATCCAGCTTCTTTTCTAAGTCGAGTGCCTAAACAATCATTGCAATTTGTTTTTCCTCTGTAGCGCGCAGCCATTACGCGGTATTGGATTTTATAAAAATTTTGTTCTAAATGATTGAAGAAATCATTCAAACCAAGTAAATCTTTTTTACCTTTCCATAACAAATCTTTTTCTTCTTTCGATAAATCCGCATAGGGTCTATGAATCGGAAAATCAACTTTTGATGCTTGATTGATAAAATGAGTTTTCCATTCCGACATGACTTCGCCTCTCCAAGCGGCTACACATCCCTCATAAACGCTGAGTGACTTATCAGGAACCACTAAATCTTCATCAATTCCAAGAACACTTCCAAAACCTTCGCAAGTTTTACAAGCGCCATATGGATTGTTAAATGATAAAAAGTCTTTTGTAGGGACATCAAATGAAATTCCATCGAGTTCAAATCGATTGTTATACTCTCTTAATTCTTGTTTATCAATGATAAACACAGCACAATCACCCTCGCCTTCCCAAAATGCAGTTTCAATTGCATCGAACAAACGGGATTCATTTTCTTCATCTTCAGGATTGATTTCTAAGCGATCTACAAGAATATACGCAGGCGCTTTGACAATGATATTTTGTTCAAGAATGTCATCAATTCTCAATATTTCATTGTTTGAGAACAAGCGGCTGAAACCTTTTTGATTGATTGATTCAATGTCTGAAATAAGAATTTTATCCAGTTTAATTGGCGTAAGTATATAAACTTTATTTCCCGCTTCGAGTGTCTTAACATTATGAATTACATCTTGAACTGAGTCTCGTTTTACCTCTCTGCCTGAAATTGGCGAAATTGTTTTTCCTGTTCTCGTGAAGAGTAATTTCAAGTAATCGTAAATTTCTGTTGAAGTAGCAACAGTGCTCCGAGGATTGTGAGTATTTACTTTTTGTTCAATAGCAACAGCAGGGCAAAGGCCATCAATATAATCGACTAAGGGTTTTTTCATTCTACCCATGAATTGACGGGCGTATGAGCTCAAACTTTCAACATAACGCCTTTGTCCCTCCGCAAATAAAGTGTCAAAAACCAAGGATGACTTACCACTCCCTGAAACACCCGTTACAACGGTAAATGTATTGTGTTGAATTGAAACATCAATCCCTTTAAGATTGTGTTGATGGGCATTTTTTACAAAAATTTTATGATCTGAGGGATGATTCTTTTTCACTGAAATTATTTGATTGTATCTTTAATTACGCTGGCACCTGCACAAATTCCTAAGCCACCTTTAATGTTTGTAAAAACAGCTGAAGGTTCTGAAAATGGACCTTGTTGTTGTTTGTAATTGTCAATTGATTTGAAATAACGGTAATATTCTTCACTCAAATTTTTAATGACAACTAAATATTTGAAGGCTGTGCCTTTGGAATTTGCAGGGGTGGTAAACTTAAAAAGTTTATTTTGTCCATTAAAACCTCCGTCATCAATTACAAGAGCGCCATCTTTATTCAAAATTTGATTGTTCACCAATTCTGGATTTTCAGGAATAATAGGAAGATTGAGCCATTGCTCGCTGCTAAATTCATCATATCTAAACAATCCAATTTCGTAATAGTTTCTTTCATTGGGATTGTCTTTGATGATAAAAGAAATAGTACCAGTTAAAAACCCAACACTGTCTCTGCTTGTACTATCTCTCCAGATAGCTTTCCCACTTGTACTTAATTTAGGAATTGTAAAGAAGCTATATGTTGAAGACAAATTACCCCAACTTACTTCAAGGGTGTAATTTTTGCCGGAAATTGGATACCAAGTTGATCGATAAGATTGTGAGATAAGGTCAAAGCTCAATTTAGTTTTAACACCTTTATCGTCGGTAACAAATACAAGTGCATTTTCAATACTTGGCTTGCCAGTTGAATCAAAAATATCTAAACTTCTATTCACAGTAACACTAAGGAAATCATTGTCGTATGCCAATAAATTCACCACTAATTTTTCTTTGAAGGCAATTTGAGACATATCTAATTCTTTTTTACAGGAGCAAAGAAAAATCAGGGGAAATAAAACGATATAAATTAGAGCTTTCATGGTTTTAAAATTCGATTCTATAAAATGCTGAGGGAATAAATTTAAAGTAACTTATACCTACCAATGTATTGCTACCTAAATTATTTTCGCCAAACCTAGCAACCACTGGATTGTCCCAGCCAAAAAGATTATAAACATGTATTCCATAATATTCATGATAATCATCATGAAACTCAGGTTTAATTTCTTTGGTAAATCCAATATCAATTCGTTTGTAGAATGGCATTCTATAATTATTTTTTTCACTGTAATCATACACTTGTCGGTTATCTGTGGTATAGTATTTAGAAGTTGGGACCGTCACGGCATGCCCATCCATAAATACTCCCGACATATTGAAAACGAGATCATTTGACACCTGGTAAGTCATTTGCAAACTAATTTTATTCCTTCTATCCCATCTAAAGTCAAAAGCTTTACCATTGTTTAACTCTTCAAATTGCCTATCGGTAACACTAAATGTATAAGATAGAATACCGTTGACAGGACCTGATTTTTTCGATATTAAGAATTCCAACCCGGTTGAGCTCCCTGTGCCTTGTAAAATTGAATTTTCCCAATAAGATTTTTGAAGAATATCGCCATCAAATCCTGATAATTCTGTAATACCGTCGAATGACTTATAGTAATATTCTAAACTTGCTTCCATTCCCCCAAATGCAGGTTGGGAATATCCAATTGTAAACTGATTGGTTGTTTGGGGCCTAAAATTTCCCGTAGTGGGAAACCAAATATCTTGAGGTAAATTACCAGAAACGCTTGATAATTGATGAATGCCTTGGTTTGATGTGGCAAAACCGAATTGAATCCGTTTTTTACCTTCTAAAAGTTGACTTAGAATTATTCTAGGTTCGAATTTCAGATAATTATTTTCTGAAGAAATGTAATTCCAAATACGTCCTCCAATATTCATACTCATGCCAGTAAATGGTTTATATTCTATTTCCGCATAAGCAGTTAGTTCAGAAACTGTTTGATTGTTAAATGTGCCATAAATGGTATCGATATTCGAATTTGAATTTTGAGAATTCAGAATTTGATAGGTTAACAATGACGGATTCATATTATGGACAACCATTTGAGCACCGTATCTCAATTTACTATCATTTGACCAAATATTAAAAAAATCGGCATTTAATGAATAATCCGTAATTGAACTATTTGAAATGATATTTTGTTTCACTTCAGAAATGGAGGTGTCAGTATAAATAGTAGCACCAATATTTAGGTTGTCTGTATAGGAATATCTCGAAAATCCGGCCGATAAATGCATATAGTTTTTTGCATTGAACACATGCGAGTAATTCAAACCCGATAAAGTATTCTGCCAAGATGCACCAAGCGAAATATTGTAATTCATGGTTCGCCCTACTGAATCTCGCCTATTTCCCGAAATGTTTATACCATATTTGTCTCTACCATTGTATATCCAGTAATTCCAGTGATTTTTAGAATCTTGCTTAAAATCTAACTTGAAATTAATATCATGAATATTGCCAATTAAGAAATTCGAAAACAAATCTGAAAAAATCAAATCAAAATAACTTCTTCTAAAAGCCAACGAAGTTGTCCATCTTCCTTTATAATCAATTGGTCCATTGAGCGCTACGTTAAATGTTGCTACATCAATATTTACAGAACCTGACCAATTTTCAGCGCTTCCACCAATGGTTTGAATATCGAGCACTCCACCACCGGCCCTATTTCCATATCTTGCCGGCGCCACACCTCTGTAGAAGTCGCAATTTTTTATAATTTCGGGATTGAAATTTGAAATCAGCCCAAAAATATGTCCGTTACCATAAAGTGGTAAACCATTCATCAAAATAAGATTTTGATCAGAATTGCTGCCCCTTACATATAGAGAGGATAATCCTTCAATTCCACCAACAACACCAGGCAAATATTGGACAAGTTTTATTGGGTCTGATAGGCTAAAAATGGAAGTTCCTTGTTTGATCTGTCGCGGTAGAACTTTGTAAAACGATGCTTTATCGTTGTAAAGCGATGTAAATTCTTCTGAAGAATCCAATTCATCATAATCAACAGGCACTAGAAAAACATTTTTAACTGTAGATTTTTCGAGTTCTAGGTTTAATTTCAAGGTTTTAAATCCAGGTGCAGCATAGACAATTTCTCTAACACCCTTTTTTGTAATTGTTTGATAGTAGCCTTGTTCTGTGGCTTCAGTATAAAAAGCAGTTTTTGAATCCACAACAATTGCACCTGGAATTGTTTCCAAGGTTTGTTTGTTAAAAACCCAACCGGTTAAACCAATATTTTGGGCTTTTACTATATTAGAAAATATAAAGAGAATTGCAAAAAATCTTAACTTTTTCATCAATGATTCAAATCTAATGATTTGTTTTCAAGGTTCAAGGCGTAAATAGGTCTTTTCGACTAAAATAGAGTGATATTTGGTAGAGACATTTTCTTGAGCGATGTTCTTTTTATTAAATTCTACAGCAATATATTGTATGTCTAAACCATTGATCATGTGCCTTTCTATTTGTTTCAGTAGATGCTCAGCCGCAGTTTCAATGAGTTTGAATGTTTTTTGCTTTAAAAGCTTAATTTCATTAGATATCATTTGGTAATCAATGGTTTGGCTTAAATCATCTTCTATTGCCAAACTCGTATATTTGACCACAACAGACACCTCGAACTCTGTTTTGGTCATCAACTCTTCAGTATACCATCCAATTGGCAACAAAGCCCATTGATTTTCAACTTTTACTGTTATTAACATGTCGTTCACTAAAATTTAAGATACAAAGTTCGTAAGATTCTTACATTTGTGTTTCGATTTATGATGGAAAATTTAAATATTAATGAATTACTTGATGCCAACAGAGGAAAAGACAGGTACATAGCACCTGATTTTTATGGTATCGACGATTTGCTAAGCGATGAGCACAAATTGATTCGTCAATCTGTTCGCGATTGGGTTAAGAAAGATTTAAGTCCTATCATCGAGCATTTTGCACAAAAAAGCGAGTTTCCTCGTCATATTGTGAAACAACTCGGAGAAATTGGAGCTTTTGGACCACAACTTCCGGCGAAATATGGCTGTGGAGGCATGGATTACACAACTTATGGTATCATTATGCAAGAACTTGAACGTTGCGACAGTGGAATTCGCTCTACGGCATCTGTACAAGGTTCATTGGTCATGTACCCAATTTATAAATTTGGTTCAGAAGAACAAAAAATGAAATATTTACCAAAACTTGCTAGCGGTGATATGCTAGGTTGTTTTGGTTTAACAGAGCCAGATCATGGCTCTAATCCTAGCGGAATGACCACACACTTTGAAGATAAAGGTGATCATTACCTCTTGAATGGTGCTAAAATGTGGATTAGCAATGCCCCATTTGCTGATGTGGCCGTTGTTTGGGCCAAAGATGAAGCAGGCAAAATCAAAGGACTGATTGTTGAACGAGGCTATGAAGGCTTTACCACTCCTGAAACCCATGGAAAGTGGAGTTTGAGAGCAAGCGCTACAGGTGAATTGGTCTTTAACAATGTGAAAGTCCCAAAAGAGAACCTTTTGCCGGGTGTTGAAGGATTGAAAGGACCATTAACGTGTTTAAATTCTGCCCGTTATGGAATCAGTTGGGGCGCTTTGGGTGCCGCAATGGATTGTTATGATACGGCGGTTAGATATTCTAAAGAGAGGATCCAATTTGGAAAACCTATTGGCGGATTTCAATTGCAACAAAAAAAGTTAGCTGAAATGCTAACCGAAATTACCAAAGCTCAATT
Source organism: uncultured Bacteroidota bacterium (assembly GCA_903879775.1). Lineage (GTDB taxonomy): Bacteria > Bacteroidota > Bacteroidia > NS11-12g > UBA955 > VMCP01. The sequence goes on along the minus strand of CAIRMY010000183.1, from coordinate 1,295 downwards.
GTTGGTTTGGAGATTGGGACAATTAATGGATGCGGGAAAAGCAACTCCAGCACAAATTTCTATGGCTAAAAGAAATAACGTAGAAATTGCATTAAATGTGGCAAGAGAAGGAAGACAAATGCTTGGCGGAATGGGAATTACAGGTGAATTCCCAATGATGCGACACATGATGAATTTAGAATCTGTAGTCACATATGAAGGCACCCACGATATTCATCTATTAATCTTAGGAATGGAAATAACAGGCGAAAATGCCTTTAATTAAAAGAATTATTTATGTATCAAATTAAATTTGGAACAGACGGTTGGAGAGAAATTATAGGTGATAATTTTACCACTGCAAATGTAAAAAGAGTTGCTTTGGCAACTGCTAAATGGTTAAATCAGTCCGATTTACAAAAATCTTGTGTGGTTGGCTATGATCGTCGTTTTGGTGGCGAAATGTTTGCCAAAGAAACTGCAGTTCAACTTGCATCCAATGGAATTAAAGTTTTATTGTCGAGTGGTTATGTTTCTACACCAATGATTTCATTGGCTGCGAATCGATTGAAAACCGGTGCTGGAATTATTTTAACTGCATCACACAATCCTCCATCGTATAATGGCTATAAAATCAAAGCAAACTATGGCGGACCTGCAATTCCAACAGAAGTTTCTAAAGTTGAAGACTTAATTCTAAATGAAGAAGTTGTTGTAACACGAAGTTTTGATGCATTCTTAAATGATGGAATGATTGAGTACAGTGATTTTGAAACGCTATATCTTGATCATTGCAAACAATCATTTGACATGAATGCCCTCACCTTGCAATCTGAATCACTAATTTATGATGCAATGTTTGGTGCAGGCAAAAATATTGTGAAACGTTTATTGCCTAAAAGTACGATATTACATGGAGACAATAATCCAGGTTTCTTAGGTCGAGCACCAGAACCAATCTTAAAGAATTTGCCTGAAATAGCTGAAGAAATTGCAAAATCAAACAAATTTTCATGTGGTTTAGCAACAGATGGTGATGCCGATAGAATTGGTTTCTTCGATGAAAAAGGAAATTTTGTAGATAGCCACCATTTAATTTTATTACTCATTGAATACCTAACCACTTATAAAGGATACACCGGAAAGGTTGTGAAGAGTTTCTCTGTAAGTGATAAAGTCCAAAAACTTTGTGAATTAAAAGGTTTGGAATCAATTACTACAAAAATCGGCTTCAAATACATTTGTGAATATATGGTGACCGATGATGTGTTAATAGGTGCTGAAGAAAGCGGTGGAATTGCGATTAAAGGTCATAT